>JBAUGH010000685.1:0-3914 GCA_049679565.1 Acidobacteriaceae bacterium | reverse complement strand
GCCCGACGACGACTACCGATTGACTGGATGTCACGATGGAATCCTCCTGAAACGGGGCGACTTCATTAGAAAACGCATGGACCGCGGTGTGAAAGGTGCGCTCTGAACGTCTGCCCAGGAGACGGCAGATTCACTGGTTAGACGTAATCGAACAGGACGAGACGCAGCAGTTCGCGCCGACCGGTCCGCCTGAACCGGCTTCACGCTGACTGCCCCGCAAGCGTCCTGGCCTCCCGCGCCGTAAACGCCAGAACTTCTTCGACGACCTTCGCCTGCTGCGCCGCTGTGAGCTGGGGGAACATGGGAAGAGAAACGATGTCCGCCGCCACCCGGGTCGCCACCGGAAAGTCCGCGGCCGTATGGTGCATCGAGGCATACGCTTTTTGCAGGTGCAGCGGCACCGGGTAATGAATGCCCGTGCCGATACCCGCCTCTTTCAGGTGCTTCATCAGCCCGTCCCGGTCGCCAACGCGAATTACGTACAGGTGATACACCGCCCTGGACCAGGAGGGCTCGTATGGGCAGACCACGCCGTCCTGGCTGGCCAGCAGCCGATTGTATTCGGCGGCCCGTTCCCGTCGTGCCGCGTTCCACTGCGCCAGATGACCCAGCTTCACCTGCAGCAAACCAGCCTGGATCGAATCCAGCCGCCCGTTGTACCCCTCAATGTCGTGGTAATACTTGTGCGCCTGTCCGTGATCGCGCAGCATCCGGATCTTCGCTGCAATCGCCGGATCGTGGGTCGTCGCCGCGCCCGCTTCTCCACAGGCTCCCAGGTTCTTCCCGGGATAGAAGCTGAACGCTGCGGCCCGGCCCATGGAGCCTGCTTTAAACCAGCGATTGTGCTTCGCCGAAAAGTACTCGGCGCCATGCGCCTGGCACGCATCCTCAATCACCGTCAGCCGGAACTCCTCCGCCAGCCTCAGGATCGATTCCATGTCGGCCATCTGGCCGTAGAGATGCACCGGAACCACCGCCCTCACCGGTCGCCCGCTGCGGCGGCTGATCACTCGCCCCGATCCGTCGCGCGAGCACTGCTCCCGCAAATACTCCTCCAGCTTCGCGGCCGACAGGTTGTAGGTCCGCTCGTCGATGTCGATGAACTCCGGGAATGCGCCCGCCTGCGAAATCGCTTCGGTCGTGGCGATGAACGTGTGCGGCACCGTCAGCACCGCGTCTCCCGCCTCGATCCCGCAGGCCATCAGCGCGAAGCGCAGAGCGTCCGTGCCGCTGTTCAGGCCCACTGCGTGTTCGCTTTCGCAGAAGGCGGCAAACGCCTTTTCGAAATCTTCCACCGCTGGTCCTCCGATAAACCCGGCGGTGTGCAGTGCGCGGCGAAAAACCGCGGTCAGCTCTTCCTCCAGTTCAACATGGGGAGTGATCAGATCGAGAAACGGAACGGCATCAGCGGACATGGGACGCCTCTACTTTCTGTAAAAGATAACGGAGAACGCGAGCCGGATTGCCGGCCACGATGGCATTGGGCGGAACATCTTTGGTGACAACGCTGCCCGCCCCCACAATCGCGTTCTCACCAATGCTTGTATTACACAGGATGGTCGCTCCCGAGCCGATCGACGCACCTTTCTTCACGATCGTCCCTTCAACCTTCCAGTCGGCCTCGGTCTGCAGCCTCTCATCCCCGGCTGTGGCCCGCGGATAGGTGTCGTTGATAAACGTGACCCCGTGCCCGATGAACACGTTGTCCTCGATGGTCACCCCTTCGCAGATGAAAGTGTGGCTCGAAATCTTGCACCGCCGGCCCACCCGGGCGTTCTTCTGGATCTCCACAAACGTGCCGATCTTGGTTTCGTCGCCGACTTCGCAGCCGTACAGGTTGATGAAATTTGCCAGACGCACATCCTTGCCCAGCTTCACGTCGTCCTTGATGCAGTTGAGCGGCGAACTCATAGATAGACCAGGGCCCCTCTCTTGCCGATCGATTCACTGGCTGCTTCCAGCATCTTCACCACCCTCAGTCCTGCGCAGCCGTCGTTGAACGGGTCTTTGCCGGCATTGATGCACTCGACGAAGTAACCCAGTTCCAGGCGCAGCGCTTCCACCTGCTCCAGCTGCGGCGACCACATGTCGCCCGACCGGTAATTGACCAGCAGGTTGTACATGCCTTCCCGGCTGGTGATGTTGACCCCTTTGTCGTAGACTTTCACCTTCTCATCGGCATCCAGATCGTTCCATACCAGCATCCGCTTCTCGCCGCCGATCAGCGTGGTCCGCACTTTCACCGGAGAAAGCCAGTTGACGTTGATGTGGGCGATGACCTTACCGGGAAAATAGAGCGTCATGAATGCAACGTCTTCGTGGGTGTTCAGATGGCTTTGCCCCGTCGCCACTACCGCTTCAGGATTGCCATCGATCACGTGATCCATGATCGACAGATCGTGCGGCGCCAGGTCCCACAACACGTTGATGTCGTGCTGGAACAGCCCCAGGTTGACCCGCGTCGAATCGTAGTAATACAGCTGCCCCAGAGCGCCTTCCTTCAGCAGCTGCGAAATCTTCTTCACCGCGCCCGTAAACAGGAAGGTATGGTCCACCATGATCCGCAGATTTTTCCGACGCGCCAGTTCGATCAGCTCTTCGCCCTGGGCAGCATTGCTGGTGAACGGCTTCTCCACGAAGACGTGCTTCCCGTTTTCCAGCGCCGCTTTCGCCAGGTCGTAATGCGTCCACACCGGCGTGATGACGGCGACCGCATCGATCTCAGGAGAGGCGATCATCGCCCCGGCGTCCGCGGTGATTTCAATTCCCGGATGCGCTTTGCGCGCCCGAGCCTGGGCCGCCGGACTCATCTCTGCAATCTGCCGTACCTGGACTCCCTCCAGACTGGCCAGATTGCGCACCACATTAGGACCCCAATAGCCGTAACCAATAACACCGAATTTCACCGGGAATCACCACGCTTTCGGTATTGCCTTTGAGAATCAGAGCGGAAAAGAGAGCATAGAACCGTGCGAGCAAGACATAACCAGGGGACAAACGCCGCTTAGTAGGCGCCTTTAATGACGGCCCCGGGTGTGCGCAGCAGAATTTTCAGATCCAGCCACGGCGACCAGGACATGGCGTAGCGCAGATCCAGCCGAACCATGTCGTCGAATCGCACCCGGCTGCGTCCTGTCACCTGCCACAGCCCGGTGATGCCGGGCTTCACCTGCAGCACCCGGCGCCGATGCCATGTCTGATAAGCCGCCAACTCATAGGGCAGCGGAGGCCGCGGCCCCACCAGCGACATATCGCCGTACAGCACATTCAGGAACTGCGGCAGCTCATCCAGACTGGTTTTACGCAGAAAGGCGCCGACCCGCGTCACCCGCTTGTCGTTCGCAATCTTGTACACCCGGTCGCCGTTCGGCGCCGAACTGATCTGATCCGCTTCGCCCGCAATCAGCCGCGTCACATATTCGCGATGCTCTTTCGGGTCGTTGTTGACCTGCATAGAGCGAAATTTCAGAAACGTGAAATGCCGCCCGTACTGCCCGATGCGCACCTGCCGGAACAGCACCGGCCCACGGGACGACAGCTTGATGGCCAGCGCGATGATCAGGAACAATGGCAGGCACAATCCCAGCATCAGCAGGCTGCCGGCAATATCCATCGCCCGCTTCACCCGCAACAGAGACTTGACCTCCTCCTTGGGGCTCAGCAGGTCGGGATACAGCACCGGGTCGCTCGGCCGGCCCGTGCTCTCTCCGTCCCAGTCATCAGGGAAGAAATGCACCGAGATACTGATCTGATTGAACTGCTCGGCCGACATTTCCTCGCGCAGCGCTGCGCTTACCCGGCTGAGAATCGTGCTGAGCACCGCGCTCTTCTCGCTGATCACCAGACCGGTGAAGATCACTCCCACCGTGCTCAGGTTCTTGTACCAGCCCACTACGTCGGTTTCCCGGGTGCAG
>JBAUGH010000684.1:0-8708 GCA_049679565.1 Acidobacteriaceae bacterium | reverse complement strand
ACGTGACCCGCTATCTCACCCGCATGAGCTGGCTCCTGCGCCAGGGCAAGCCCGCCAACCAGGTCGCCGTGCTTCTGCCCGAAGCGGACGCCCAGGCCAACTTCAATCTCCGCGAAGATTCCGTCAGCGATCAGATGGGCAAGCTCCTCGGCGCGGACCTCGAGCCCCAAATCCTCGACGCCGGCTATAACTTCGACTACATCGACTCTGCGGCGATCGACCGCGTCGGCATCCACTACCCGGTCCTGGTCCTCCCCAGCCTGACCCGCCTGCCGCTCGCCGCGTATCGCAAAATTCAGGACTACACCCGCAGCGGCGGCATCGTCATCGCCATCGGAACCCTCCCCTCGCGCGCGCCGGGATTCCTCGAATCCCCACGCGACACCGCCGCCGTCGAGCAAATCTCCCGCGAGCTCTTCTCCCCCGACGCGAAGAACGCGAAGCGCGTCGACCAGACCTCTGACCTCGGCGCAGCTCTCCACGTCGCCCTGCCGCCCGATGTCGCCCTCGACCCCGCGACCCCAGCCGTCGGCTTCATTCGCCGCCGCCTCGCCGATGCCGACCTCTATTTCCTGGCCAACACCGACAACCACCCCCACACCATCACGGCGACCTTTCACACCGGCTACAAAAACGCTGCCTGGTGGAATCCCTTCGACGGCACCATCTCCGATGCCGGCGCCAGCCCATCGATCCGGATGACCCTGGCTCCCTATGAATCCCGGGTTCTCGTCTTCTCCGACCGTCCGCTGCCGCAGAAATCCGCCGGTATGGCGGACTTCCCGCCCCTCGACCTGAGCCACGGATGGACCGTGCGCTTTGACAGAACCGGCGCAACCCGGTCCATGCAGACCCTGCACTCCTGGGCCGACGACCCCGCCGAGAAGTATTACTCGGGCACCGCGACCTACACCCGCTCCGTGAACGTTTCCGCCGGCGCCGCCCGCGCCGGCGTCGTGATGCTCGACTTTGGCGTGGGCACGCCGGTCGAGCGCGCAACCATGAACTTCCCCGGCACCCGCACCTGGCTCGATGCGCCCCTCCGCGACGCCGCCCAGGTCTACGTCAACGGAACCCTGGCAGGCTCGGTCTGGCACCCGCCCTTCACCCTCGACATTGCCCGCTGGCTGCACCCCGGATCGAACCAGCTGAAGATCGTGGTCGCCAATACCGCCATCAACGAGCTGGCCGGCCGCGCTGCTCCCGATTACCGCCTCCTCTGGGAGCGCTACGGCAAGCGATTCACGCCCCAGGATATGGATCACCTCCAGCCGCTCCCCTCCGGCATCCTCGGACCGCTCCGCATCGTTTCAAAACAGGACGCCGAACCCGAAGTCCCCTAACCGCCAGCCCCCGCGGGGGTTCTATTGCAGCCTCTCATCCGCTTCCAATGGACACAAAACATGCCTATTGACATTACCTTCCGCCGTTCAGTATCGTTTGCACCGGGCCTCCAACCCGACCCCCTGAACCCCTGCGCCCCGAAAGCAACTGTGACTCCTCCCCGCCAGCAGCGATCCCCCCTCCGCTTCCCGGGTCTCCCGTCGCTTCTCGTGCTGCTCTTCATCACCGCCGGCCTCCAGGCGCAGACCATTCCCCCGGACCAGCAAAAAGGCATCGACAAGGACATTGCCCGCCACTTCGGCGACGCGCCCGCCAATCCTGGCCCCAGAGCAAAGCTCTCGCCATCGATGAAGCCCGCCGATGTCCGCGCCGCCCTCCGTAAAGTTGCCGACTGGGAGCTGAATGAGTCAGAGCCCTACTTCGACCGCATCTGGACGTGGAGCGTTCTCTACACCGGCTTCATGGCCGCCTCGCCCGCCCTCCACGATCCGAAGTATCAGAACGCCATGCAGGGGATGGCGGAGAAGTTCGACTGGCAGCTGCGCTCCGAAGTTCCCAACGCCGACGATCAGAGCGTCGCCCAAACCTACCTCGAGCTCGACCGGCTCCAGCCCGCCCCCGCAAAACTCGACCCCACCCGCAAAGCCCTCGACGGTCTGCTTGCCGGAGCCGCCCCTCCCATCCCTGCCGTGCAGGCAAAGATCCCGTGGTGGTGGTGCGACGCCCTTTTCATGGCCCCGCCCGTCTGGTCGCGGATGTACTCCATCACCCATGACACGAAGTATCTCGACTATCTCGACAAGCACTGGTGGGAAACCTCCAGCCTCCTTTACGACCCCGACCGCCATCTCTACTTCCGCGACGTCACCTACCTGCATAAAACCGATGAGCGCGGCAATCCCATCTTCTGGTCGCGCGGCAACGGCTGGGTCATGGGCGGCATCGCCCGCACCCTCGAGTTCATGCCGAAGGATTTTCCCGACCGCGGAAAATATGAAACGCAGCTGCAGGAAATGGCCGCCGCCGTCGCAAAGCTGCAGGATCCCAAAGACGGCCTGTGGCACTCCGATATGCTCGATCCCGCCGACTATCCCCAGCCCGAAGTCTCCGGCTCGGCGCTGATCGCCTACGCCCTCGCCTGGGGCATCGATCAGGGCATCCTCGATCGCGCCACGTACGTGCCTGTCCTGCGTAAAGCCTGGGCCGGCCTCGTCGGACAAATCTACGCTGATGGCCGCCTCGGCAACATCCAGCAGACCGGCGCAGCCCCCGCGTATTATCTGCCCTCGTCGAGTTTCAACTACGGCGTCGGAGGCTTCCTGCTCGCCGGCTCCGAGATCGTTGCCCTCGACGAATCCCACCGTCACCCGAGGTCGCACCGGTGAGTCTCTGGGCGGCCGCCGCCCTGCTCGCGGCCAGCGCCGCCGCGACCGCTCCAACCCCTGCCACCGTGAAGCTGATCTGTTCCGATCGAGCCACGCACGGAGCGCAACCGCTCGCCGGCGCCCGCTTCCAGGCCGGCCCGCAGAACGTCGGCCCACAAAATTTCGGCTTTGACATCACGGCCTCGCCGCCCATCGGCAACGGCGCATGCACCAGCAGCAAGCCTTTCTTCGTCTCCGTCGCCGAGCCGGACGGCGATTATCGCGTCACTGTGACTCTCGGCAATCCGGCCGCCGCATCCGACACCGCCGTCAAGGCTGAAGCCCGCCGCCTCATGACGTTTCCCGTCGCCACGCCTCCAGGCAAAACCGTGAAGCGCAGCTTTGTCGTCCACCTGCGCACGCCCGCCATCAGCCCCACCGAAACCGTCCGCCTCAAACCCCGCGAAATCGGCAATCTCGACTGGGATGACAAACTCACGCTCGAGTTCACCGGCGATCACCCCGCCGTCGAATCCATCGCGATCAAGCCCGTCCACGTCCCCACCGTTTATCTGGCCGGCGACTCCACCGTCGTCGATCAGGACAACGAGCCCTGGGCCGCATGGGGCCAGATCCTGCCCGCCTTCTTCAACGACCGCATCGCCATTGCCAACGAAGCCGAGTCCGGCGAGACCATCGCCAGCTTTGTCGGCGAGCACCGCTTCGACAAAATTTTCTCCACCCTCCGCGCCGGCGACTATCTGCTGATGCAGTTCGCCCACAATGACCAGAAACCCGGTCGCGGCTTCGTGCCAATCCCGGTATACCAGGACCTGCTCCGCCGCTATAGCGCACTGGCCCGCCAGCGTGGCGCGCACCCGGTCCTGGTCACCTCGATGAATCGCCGCGATTTCACACCCGACGGGAAAATCGTCCCCACCCTCGGCGATTATCCCGATGCCATGCGCGAGGTGGCGCGCCAGGAAAACGTCCCCCTGGTCGATCTCAACGCCATGAGCAAAACGCTCTTCGAAACCATGGGCCCCGAAGGCACGCTCAAAGCGTTCGTCCACTATCCGGCCAACACCTTTCCCGGACAGACCGAGGAACTGAAGGACAACACCCATTTCAATTCCTATGGCGCGCTCGAGCTGGCGAAATGCGTCGTCGAATCCATCCGCCAGATTCACCTGCCCATCGCGAAAGATATTCGCCCCGGCGTGCCCCGCTTCGACCCGGCACATCCCGATCCGCCCAGCGTCTGGACGCTGCCACCCGACCCTTTCGTCTCCGCGCAGAAACCCTATGAACGCTGAACCTTTATCCCTGTCCTGGCCGCCATTGCCAGGCAGTCCCCCGCACATCGACCAGTCCAGGAGGTCGCTCATGAGTTCACTCCGCTCTCTCACGTTCGGCGCGCTCAGCGCCTCTTTCCTCTCTGCCCTGCTCGTCGTGCCCGCACTCGCGCAGCGCCCCGCGTCCACCGTCCAGCCGGGCGCCGTCGGTTCTGATCCTTCCTGGCAGCCCGGCCAGCCGCCGCCCAAATCCTGGATCGATCCCGCCACCGGCCACCGCGTCGTTCGCCTCACCGACGAGCCCGACTCCGCCAGCTTCTATTTCAACGTGAACGCCTACACGCCTAACGGCAAGGAGATGGTCTACACCACCCCCAACGGCATCTCCGTTCTCGACCTCGCCACGTGGAAGACCCGCTCCGTCGTCGAGGGACAGGTGCGCACCATCGTCGTCGGCCACAAAACGCCGAGCGTTTTCTACATCAAGCCCGAAGAGCATACCCTCTGGGTCACCAACGTCGACACCGGCGCCACCCGCAAGCTGGCCACCCTGCCTCCGCGCGGCTCCGTAGCTTCCATCAATGCCGATGAAACGCTGGCCGCCGGTACCTACATCGAAGGCAACGCTGGTCAGGACTACAACCAGCCGCCGCCCGCCGCGCATGGCGGGGATCAGCACAATAGTCAGACCATCAACATGCTCCAGCCCCTCAACAAAGGCGAAATGATGCAGCGCCGCCTCGCCGCTCGCCTCCCGCTCGTCCTCTTCGTCATCGATCTGCGCACCGGCAAGCTCCGCCCCCTGCTCCACAGCCGCGACTGGATCAACCACCTGCTCTTCTCTCCCACCGATCCCAACCTGCTGATGTACTGCCACGAAGGTCCCTGGCAGAAAGTCGATCGCATCTGGACCATCCACACCGACGGCACCCACAACACCCTCATCCACAAGCGCACCATGTTCATGGAAATTGCCGGCCACGAATTCTGGGCCCCCGACGGCAGGACCCTCTGGTACGACTGGCAAATCCCCAAAGGCGAAGACTTCTGGCTCGCCGGCTACGACGTCGCCACCGGCCGCACCACCGCTTACCATATGCAGCGCGATGAATGGGGCATCCACTTCAACGTCACCCGCGACGGCTCGCTTTTCTGCGACGACGGAGGCGATCCCGGCCAGGTCGCCCGCTCCAAAAACGGCGAATGGATCGAACTGCTCCATCCCCAGCTCATCACCGGCGACGGCATCAACCAACCCTGGTACGTTCAGCCAGGCGTTTTCCATGCCGAGCACCTGGTCAACATGTCGAGGCATAATTACCGCCTGGAGCCCAACGTGAGTTTCACTCCGGATCAAAAATGGATCGTCTTCCGCTCGAATATGTTCGGCCCCACATTCGTCTTCGCTGTCGAAGTCGCCAAAGCCTCCGCAACCGGAGGAGAAGGGAATCAGAACCAATGAAGATGCGGAACGGCTTTAGCGCGACCGCTCTGCTGGCGCTCGCCGCCTGCTTGTCCCTGCCGGCCGCTGCGCAGACCCCCAGCCTCACCGGCATCGCCCACGTCGCCATTCGCGTCTCCAGCCTCGAAGCCTCGCGCGCCTTCTTTCACAAGCTCGGGTTCGAGGAAGCTTTCGCGATGAACAACGGCGGCACGCCCACCGAGGCGTTTTTCAAGATCAACAACCGCCAGTTCATCGAGCTCTATCCCCGCAAAGACCCGTCGGACTCCGTCGGCTTCATGCACGTCTGCTTCGAAGCCGCCGACATTAATGCAGTGCACGACGACTACGTTGCACACGGACTCACGCCCAACGCCGTTCGCCGCGCCGGCGCCGGCAATCTCCTCTTCACCCTCCAGGGTCCTGACGAACCAGGCGCGCCCTCCGATCTCCGCTCCCACGCTTCGCAGAACATCGAATACACCCAGTACATGCCCGGATCGAAGCACACCCTCGACCGCGGCCAGCATCTCGGCCCCGATCGCATTGCCGACGCCATGGCAGGCGCGGGCATTCCCTTCTCCGACCTTGCCGCCGCACAAACTTTCTACGAACAGAAGCTCTCCTTCACCTCCGCGGCCACCCCGCTCGAGCCAGGCAGAACAACCCTCGCGCTGCCCGGCACGCCCAATCAGCGCATCGAACTCCTGCCGCCGGATACCGCGCCGCCCAACGCCCTGCCCTTCCGCATCGTCTTCGCCGTCGCCGATCTCCACGCGACCGCGCGTCGCCTGCATCAGCTCGGCCTCCCGGTAAAAAAGCAGCACGGTGAACTCGTTATCCACGATCCCGATGGGGATGCCGTGGTTTTCATCGCCGACCCCGCGCTGGCGCGCGCAGCCGACTAACGCCATGAGGGCTCCCTTCACGCCCAATCTTTTCCGCGGATGCGCCGCAGCTTTATTTGCCGCTGCCCTCGCCGCACCGCCGCTCCCCGCCCAGCAGCCCGCTCCGTCCTTCACCATCAGCGGCAGCCAGTTCCTGCTCAACGGCAAGCCCTTCCAAATCCTCTCCGGCGAAATGCACTACGAACGGATCCCCCGAGCGTATTGGCGCGACCGCATGGAGATGGCGAAAGCCATGGGCCTGAACACCATCGCCACCTACGTCTTCTGGAACGTCCACGAGCCCGAGCCCGGCCGCTTCGACTTCAGCGGCAACGCCGATCTGCCCGAGTTCCTCCGCGAGGCCCGGCAGGAAGGCCTCTATGTCATCCTTCGCGCCGGCCCCTACTCCTGTGCCGAGTGGGAATTCGGCGGCTTCCCCGCATGGCTCCTTGCCGATCCAAAAATGGAAACCGCCCTGCGCTCCAACGATCCCGCCTTCATGGTGCCTGCCGAACGCTGGCTCATGAAGCTCGGCCAGGAAGTCGCGCCCTTCCAGATCGGCCGCGGCGGCCCCATCATCGCCGTGCAGATGGAAAACGAATACGGCGACTTCGGCAGCGATCAGGAATACCTGAAACATCTCCGCGCGATCTTCCAGCAGGCCGGCTTCACCGACGCCCTGCTCTTCACCACCAACCCCACCCGCGGCGAAAAGAACGGCTCCCTCGACGGCACCTACGCCGCCGTCAACTTCGGCATCGGCCACGCCGCCTCAGGCCTCGATTTCCTCGCCAGGATGCGCCCCGGCCAGCCGCTCTTTGCCGCCGAATACTGGCCTGGCTGGTTCGATCACTGGGGCGAGCCCCATCAGACCCGCCCCATTGCCCCGCAGATCGCAGACCTGAATACCATCCTCAGCCGCGGCGCCTCGGTCAATCTATATATGTTCCACGGCGGCACCAGCTTCGGCTTCATGAGCGGCGCCAGCTGGACCAACAACGAATTTCTTCCCGACGTCACCAGCTACGACTACGACGCCCCCCTCGACGAAGCCGGCCATCCCACTCCGAAATACGCCGCCTACCGCGAAGTCTTCGCGACATACGCAGGCCATCCCCTGCCGCCGGTTCCCCAGCCCCCGCCGGTGATGGCCGTCGCGCCCTTCACCCTCACCGAGAGCGCCCCGCTCTGGAGAAATCTCCCCACCCCAATCGCCGCGCAGAACGCCCAGGCCATGGAAACCTACGGCCAGGCCTACGGCTTCATTCTGTATCGCACCCGGTTACAGAATCCCGTCCACGCAACCCTGGCCCTCCCCGGCCTTAATGACTACGCCAGGGTCTACCTCGACGGCAAACTCACCGGCACCCTCGACCGCCGCCTGAAACAGGACTCCCTCACCCTCGTGAGCCCACGCCCCAACGCCACCCTCGACATCCTCGTCGAGAACGACGGCCGCATCAACTCCACCCGCATGATGCGCCAGGCCGCCAAAGGCCTGCCCCACAGCGCTACCCTCGACGGCCAGCCCCTCACCAACTGGCAGGTCTTCACCCTCCCCATGACCGACCTCCACACGCTGCGCTTCCATCGCGGCATCCAGGCCACCGGCCCCGTCTTCTATCGCGGACGCTTCCGCGTCGATCGCCCCGCCGACACCTTCCTCGACATCCGCGCCCTCACCAAAGGCGCCGTCTGGATCGACGGCCACCCCATCGGCCGCTACTGGAACATCGGCCCCCAGGACACCCTCTACGTTCCCGGTCCCTGGCTCCATCCCGGCTGGAACGACATCGTCGTCTTCGACCTCAACGGAGTCGCCGCGCCCCGCCTGGCTGGCCTGACCGGGCCTATCCTTGACGGCCCCACGCCCGCACCCTCCGCCGCACCCTAAAGAAGGAGTCGCCGTGTACCCTCGCCCGACACCGACCGCCCTCCTCTTCCTCCTCCTCTGCGTCTCGGCCGCTCACGCCCGCACCTTCCGCGTGAAGGACTACGGCGCCAAGGGCGACGGCGCCACGCTCGACACCCGCGCCCTCCAGTCTGCCCTCGATGCCGCAGCCAATGCCGGCGGCGGAACCGTGCTCGTGCCCCCCGGCACGTATCTCACCGGATCCATCTTCGTGAAGTCCCACACCACCCTCTCGATCGAAGCCGGCGCCACCCTCCTCGGCTCCCAGAACCTCGCCGACTACCCCGAGATGCCCACCCGCATCGCCGGCATCGAGATGACCTGGCCCGCCGCCCTCGTCAACGTCTACCAGCAAACCGACGCCAACATCACCGGCCCCGGCCTCATCGACGGCAACGGCAAGATCTTCTGGGACAGCTACTGGTCCCTCCGCCGCCAGTACGACGCCAAAGGTCTCCGCTGGGC
>JBAUGH010000683.1:0-6196 GCA_049679565.1 Acidobacteriaceae bacterium | reverse complement strand
ACCTGGTTCACCACCGACGGATCGTCGCGCAGCTTGAGGTAGAGTTGCCCGTCTTCCGGCCGCGGCACGGGCAGCACATAGCCGGGGAACCCGTCCGGCACCTGCACCGGATTGGCAAAAGCGGGGTCGTTGGCCACCGCATCCACCAGAAACAGATTCGCTCCGCTCAAACGGCATTGCTGTTCGGTATCCGCCGGGCATTTGAGGTCGTGCAGCTCCGGCAGGCGCACCAGGGTCGCCAGCTGCTGCCAGTCGCCCGTGGTTCCGTTCTCCACGACCCGGAACTTCAGCGGCCCGAACGCCGACCCTCCAAAAGCCTTCGCGGGATCGAGGGTCGCCAGAGCCACCTTCGCGTTCTCCAGCGTCATGGCTCCGTTGTCGAGGCTCAGGATGGTGGAAAACGCCTCGTCCTCGGTAGCCACTTCAATCTTCTCGCTGCGGGAGAAGGCCACCGGCGATTGCGCGCGCACGGAGAAGGTCAGCTTTGCATCCTGGGGCAATTCATCCTGATTGACCAGTTCGATGTTGCTGCCCGTACTCGACGCCGAAGCCTGCACGCTCTTGCCGATCAACTGCACATCGGGGCGCGGAGCGCCCACCGCAACATCCACATCCAGAATGCGCCCGTCGGTGAGCGCCACCTGCGCCTGCCCGGTCTCACCCTGTTTCAGCTTCGCTGCGGCCTTCACGTTTTTCGCCATCATCGGCAGCTCGTCGCTGCCCATCGTCGGATCGATCTTTTCCGGCAGGAATGTCACCCCGTTCAGCGTCAGGGTCGCGACATCTTCCAGCCGGCTGCCCTTCAGCATGCCCAGGGCGTCACCCGCGTGAAGGATAAAGCTGTCGAGGTGCCCCGCCTCAGCGAAGGCGCGAAGAGGAATGGTCTGCGCGGTCACGGTTCCGTATTGCTTTACTTCGAGCAGCAACGGGCCGGGATCCGCCTGCTTCAGCGGCACCTTTACTGCGACTTCGTCAGGGCCGGTGGCGTTCCAGTCCGCCTTCATCTCCTTGCCGGCAGAATCCTTCACCAGAATGGTGTCGACACAGCTGGCGTCGTCGGCGGAAAGATGGATCGTGTCTTCACGTCCGACGATCAGCGCCTCGCGGTCCGCCGGTGACAACTCCCAGTGCTGGGCGTGCGTATTCTCGAGGCGAAACGCGGGCCCGTCATACTTCTCGAATCCCCAGTACCCGTGCAGCGAAGCGGGAATGGCGTTGCCGAAGTCGCTCGCGCTGAGATCCTTGGCTTCGAGCACCAAGCCCCCTTCTTCGGCATCCGGCTTCACCTCTTCATCGACAGTTCTGCCGGCCTTCGTCTTCAGTTGCAGCCGCATCTCGTGGGCGTAGCCGGTCGAGAAAACGAGCGGCGCCCCATCCACGGCGAGCACCAGCGAGTTCTTCTCCGCGCAGTAATTCTGTTTGGAGTCCACCGGGTGCAGAGGCGGAGGCTGGGACGACTCCACCGCCGGCAGCGCAGTCACCAGAACCGACTTGGGATTGTGAAATGAAGGCGGCGTATTAAGCATGAGCGCCACCTGCTGGCCCTGCTGGGTGGCCAGCGCCGGAATGTACTGGTATTGCGCCGTGTGGAAGGTGTCCAGAATGCGCGCGATGTCCATCACCGAGCCGACATAGGGGCTGTAGAACCCATAGTCCGCCTGCGGCGTGTAGCTGAGCTGTGCAGCGAGATCGCCTGCCGGCCCGGAGGTCAGCGCCTCCACGATGGACATGCTGTGTCCGTCGTTGAGGATCATCGAGTCCTGTCCCTGGCTCAGGCAGGCGGCCTGCAGCTCCGGCATCCGGTCCAGGCACTTCTCGTCGATCTTCATCCCCAGACTGCGTGCCAGCAGGGGCGTCGCGTCCTTGAGCTTCGCAGGATCCGTAGCGCTGATCGAGTGGATCGCCGCCAGATACGTGTCGAGCCGCGAGCGGTCGAGCATCGCCTGGTTGAGGTCCTGCGAGGCGCGCACGAACGCGCCCGGCTTTCCGCGCACCGCGTTCAGCAGCGTCCGGTAATCGCCGCTGGTTTCAGGCGCGAGGAAGACCAATACCTGCTGTGCCCCCTGCGGCACGGTCACGGTCATGCCCTCGTCTTCGCTCTTTCGATTCCACGTCTCCTGGCGAAAGAACCAGTTCTCCGGCGGAGGATTGGTCGATCCCCGCAGAAACGCCGTCACCATCAGGTAGTGCGCGGACTGGCCTTCCGGGAGATCGGCTCGAATCCACACCCGGTCGCCCGCGGCAAGGTTCGGCACCTCGGAAATGGGCAGGGTCCTGCCGGCGCGTGTGACCTTCACCTCCAGCTTCGGACCTGCCAGGTCAAAGGGCGACGCGTCGGCTCGGGCCAGAGAGGTCAAAGCAGCCAAAAACACGAAGACTGAAGCGATTCTGTAAAGAGGTCGAATTACCATACGAGTTATTATTTTAGGCCGCAATGAACCGGGATTCCCTGAAAAACAGCCCGCCCTGTGTCCTGACGCAAAACCAAGGAAAAGGTTGTGCTTTGTCGCTTGCATCGAATCATGCAATCTTTCCAACAAGATGCGCCGGTCTCAGGATTCGGGTTTCAGACCGCCGGTCCGGTCAGAGCAGCAGCGTTTCAGCCTCATCGCTGTCGTCCTTCAGTCCGATGCCGCTTAGCCGCAGGCGCCGCGCCTCGGCCAGCAGCCACGCGAGCCTGGAAGCCGCCTCCGCGTATGGCAAGCCCTCCGGCCGGATGTTGGAGATGCAGTTGCGCTCGGCGTCGGTGCGACCCACGTGCGGCTTCCAGGTAAAGTAGGCGCCCAGGCTGTCGGGAGAGCTCAATCCCGGACGCTCGCCAATCAGCACCACGACCGTTTCCGCGCCCAGGAGTTCTCCGACCTCATCGCCCAGAGCCACGCGGCCCTGACGGGCGATGGCCACAGGAACGTCCGCCATCGAGCCCCCAGGCCAGCAGCCGCTCAATTCCCGCATGATGGGCGTTGCATGGCGAGCCACAGCCAGGGCTGAAAGCCCATCGGCAATCACGATGACCGGACCCACGGACGTCGCCGACCGCTTCCGCAGCCGATCGCGGCTATCTGCGTCGAGTCTGCGGCCCCGGTCCGGCCGCAGCAGATACTCCATCCGGTCGCGCGCCTGGCTGGCGATCAGCAGCGGCGGCCGGAATCCCTGCGTTTCCAACTCGGCAGCCAGCGCGTTGCTGTCGAGGGAAGCATGCACGGCATCGCGAGCCCGGGCATGCGCCAGGTCGAATGCCAGCAGCGCTGGCGTCGGCACGCTGGCGCCCACCCGCCCGAGGCCGATGCGCGCCGGGGTGAACTGCCGCAACTGCGGCCAAATTCCTTCGGCTTTCAGGTCAGCCATTCGCTCGCTCCCGGCAGCAGTCTGACGTCGGCCCGGCTTCCCGGCAGGGCACCACCTTCGCCCGCGATTCCCATTCGCTCCAGCCAGTCTTCGAACTCCGGAGCGCGGCGCAGGCCGAGAACCTGGCGCGCATACAGCGCGTCGTGGAACGAAGTGCTCTGGTAGTGGAGCATCACGTCGTCCGCCCCCGGCACGCCCATCACAAAGTTGACCCCAGCCACCGCCAGCAGCGTCAGCAGGGTGTCCATGTCGTTCTGGTCCGCCTCGGCATGGTTGGTGTAACAAATGTCGCATCCCATCGGCAGGCCCAGGAGCTTTCCGCAAAAGTGATCCTCCAGGCCGGCGCGGATGATCTGCCGCCCGTCGAACAGATATTCCGGTCCGATGAACCCCACGACAGTGTTCACCAGCAGCGGCCGGAACTTCCGCGCGACTGCATACGCGCGCGCCTCGCAGGTCTGTTGATCGACTCCCTCATGGGCATCGGCAGAGAGCGCGCTGCCCTGTCCGGTTTCGAAGTACATGACGTTTTCGCCCAGGGTGCCGCGCCGGAGCGACAGCGCCGCGGCCTGCGCCTCTTCGAGAAGCGCCAGCGAGACGCCGAAACTGCGATTCGTCTTCTCCGTGCCGCCGATCGACTGAAAGACCAGGTCCACCGGAGCGCCGCGCTCGATGGCACGCAGCGTATTCGTGACATGGGTCAGCACGCAGGTCTGCGTCGGAACCTCGTAGCGCTCGCGAAAGGCGTTCATCCTGTCCAGCAGCCGCGTGACTGCCTGCAGGCTGTCCGAAGCCGGGTTCACGCCGATCACCGCGTCTCCGCACCCGTATGACAAACCTTCCAGCATGGAGGCGGCAATCCCGCGGACATCGTCAGAGGGATGGTTCGGCTGCAACCGAACGGAGAGCCGCCCCGGCAATCCCAGCGTGTTGCGAAAGCGCGTCACCACGCGGCATTTTTGTGCGGCGAGAATCAAATCCTGGTTGCGCATCAGCTTCGACACAGCCGCCGCCATTTCCGGCATAATGCCCGGGGCCGCTCGGGCCAGCATCTCGGTATCGATGGCTGGGTCCAGCAGCCATTCACGGAAGCTGCCCACTGTGAGATCACGCATTGGAGCAAAAGCGGCGTTGTCGTGTGTTTCCAGAATGAGCCGGGTGACGTCATCGCGCTCGCAAGGGACCAGCATCTCCTCGAGGAATCGCGTCAGCGGGACCTCCGCCAGGGCCATCCTGGCCAGCACCCGCTCCTCTTCGTTCTCCGCGGCGACGCCCGCGAGGATATCGCCGGAGCGCGCGGGGCTCGCCTTCGCCAGCAGCGTCTTCAGATCGGGGAACATGCGGGTCCGCCCGTGCACTGCGACCGAATAGCTCATATCCGCGCGTACCCCGACAGTAGAACTGGTCTCATATATAAACCTTTGTCCAGTTTCCTCCTTCATTTCGGAATTCGGGGGAAACCGCTACTCTGGTCAGGTGTTCAGGCAATCCATTTGCCGTTCGCTTTGCCCTCTTGGTTTACTTAGCCTCTCCGTCGCGCTGTTCGCCGTGCCGGCATGGCCGCAAACCGCTCTGAGCGACGGCAGCGGCGCGTATGCCAGTGGCCGCTATCCAAACCTGTTTGCGGCAGACGGGCATTCCCGGCGGGCGATCCACGCGAAGATCGAAGCCGCGTACCGGCAGCTATTCCATGGGGACCCGCAAACGCAGAGCGTGGCTTTCTCCGCCGGCAGCAATACCAACGGTCCGCTGATGTACCTCACGGACTGGGCCAACCACGACGTCCGCACCGAGGGGATGTCGTACGGCATGATGATCAGCGTCGAGCTGAACAAGAAGGCCGAGTTCGACGCGCTGTGGAACTGGGCGATGACCTACATGTACGTCTCCGATCCGAAGGCGCCCAGCTACGAATATTTCGCGTGGTCGTGCAAAACGGATGGGACCCACAACTCCGAAGGCGCTGCCCCGGACGGAGAGTCGTATTTCGCCATGGCTCTGCTGTTCGCTGCGAATCGCTGGCCTGGCGGACACGGCATCTACGACTACCGCGCGCAGGCCGCGAAGCTGCTCTCCGCGATGGTGCACCGGCAGTTCATCACAGCGGAAACACGGCGCGGTCCGCACACGGTGGGCCCGGAGATGAATCAGGACCCTCCCATGATTCTGTTCGTCCCCGATGTCATGCCGCATCCGTTTACGGACCCGTCGTACCATCTGCCTGCGTTCTACGAGCTATGGGCGCGCTGGGGTCCGCCCGAAGATCGGGACTTCTGGGAGCGGGCCGCCGAAGCCAGCCGGGCGTTTTTCCCAAAGACCGCGAATCCCGAAACCGGTCTCGCACCCGACTACGCCAACTTCGACGGCACCCCGCATGGGACACGTTTCCCGCAATCCGGAGAATTCGGCTACGACGCGTGGCGCGTCGCCAGCAACTGGTCTGTGGACTGGTCGTGGTGGCAGAAGGCGCCGGCCGAACAAACGCTCAGCGATCACATTCAGGCGTTTTTCCAGTCGCAGGGAATCGATTCCTACGGTCCCGTTTACACGCTTGACGGGAAACCGCAGGGGTCGACGCCGCGTCTGACGCACGAGGGACACCCCGAAGGCCTCGTCGGCACAAATGCCGTCGCCGGATTGGCCGCTACCGACGGCGCCCGGGAACGGCTCTTCACCGAAGCGCTGTGGAACACAACGATCCCCTCGGGGCAGAGCCGCTACTACGACGGCATGCTTTATCTGATGAGCCTGATGCATGCCGGCGGCGAGTTCCGCATCTGGGGACCGCGCGGCGGCCACAGGAAATAAGCTGCGGTCGGCGCTTCCAGGCGCCGCGCATCAGAAGGGG
>JBAUGH010000682.1:0-5401 GCA_049679565.1 Acidobacteriaceae bacterium | reverse complement strand
GACGACGCTGGCGCTGATTGAAGATCTGCAGCACGGGCGGTCGAAGGGCGCGGGCGCACGGCTGGGACGGCTCGCGCGCGCGGCTTTCGCGGAGGTATTCGCGGGCAAGCCGGTGGTGTGCCTGGCGTGCACCGAGCTGCCGCTGGCGTTTCCCGGGCGCAGGACGTATCCGTCGTTCCAGTACGGGGGCGTGACGTATATCAATACGGTTGCGGCGCACATCAACGCTGCGCTGGAGTCGGCGGGCGTTTTGTAACGAGGCGAACTGGCGGTTGTCGATTTCACGCTGGAGATTGGGTCGGCCGCTTCGCGACCGATACCCCTCGCTCCGGACAGAATCTGGCGGCGCTCCGCTCAGGATGACATTGGTTGTGCGGCTTGCGGGAAGGCGGATCAGTGATGCGGGCTGCCGCCGCCGCTGGGCGCGCCGCCTCCGCCGTGACTCGCGCCACCGCCGCCGCCTGCGCTGGGAGCTCCACCGCCGTGGCTCGCTCCTGCGCCGCCTGCGCCGCTGAAGGATCCATGACTGGCGCCGCCGGCATTTGAGAACGAGCCATGCGGCACTCCTCCCGGCGTGAAGCCTCGCCCACCCTCGAAGGCGGGCCGGGCGCCGAATTCAGCTCCTGTGCCGAAGGTGTGGACACCGGCAGGCGGAACGTAAGCGCCGCGAATCCCGGCTCCCTGCGCTCCTTCGATGTGCGGCATCATCTCAGGATGGACGCGGACCAGCGCGTCGGTGAAGCTCTCACCCAGCGGACCGCGCCCCATGGGGTGAATGCCCGGCTCCATGGGCGGGATGGTCTTGCCGGCAAAGGTGAGCGGACGGGGCTCGGGGCGGGCTCCGTTCTCCGGATGGAAGGGCGTGGAGAACTGCTTGCCGCGATCGACTGCAACCAGGCGAACGGGACGCGGATGCCCCGGCGATCCTTTGGGGAAAACATGGGGGCGCAGGGGAAGCACGTAACCCGGGGGCACACCCCAGACGGTGGAATAGGGGAACCAGCCGTTGCCGTACAAACCGAAGCCGCAGTTGCCGGGAACCCAGGCCCATCCCCAGCTGTCGAGGAAGTCCCACGCGCCGCAGTGATAGGGCCACCAGCCCCACGGATAGCCGGAGATCCAGGTGTAGCCGAAGGAGGGATAGTAGCCCCACGCGCCGTTGCCGAAGGGATCCCATCCGGGGCCTACGCCGGAGGGCGCCCAGACCTGGCCATAGCCGGGCATGTTGTACCAGCTGCCGTAGTAGTCGAGGTCGCTCCAGGCGGGATTGTCGGGATTCCCGGAGCCGGCGCGGGCCATCGACTCGCTGGAATTAAGACGGGCGAGGGCCTGGTCGCGGTCGGAGTTCCACGCGTCCCAGGAATCCGGGGGGACATTCTGCGCCATGGTGTATTCCCCGGGCTGCTGCGGATCGATCTGGAAAGTCTGGCTGGAGTGGACGTCGACGGCGAGGCCGTCACCGTCGTCCACGTGGACGGAGCCGTGGAGGACGGCGAGCTGGTTGGGCGAGGAGTCGAGGCCGAGGCGGAAAACCGCATCCTTGACCGGGGCCGCGGCTACGGTGCCAAAGTGGACGCTGTACTGTCCGCCGCGGCTGTTGAGCTCGTAATAGCTGAGGCCGCTGATGGCGTTGATCTGGGTGAGGGTGCTGCCATCGGCATTGCGGCGGAGCTGGGTGAGAAGGATGGAGCTGTTGGGGGCGACGCGGGCCACGCTGCCGTCCTCGAACTGGATCTCGAGGCGGCCGTTATTGCCGGTGACGAAGCGCATGCCTTCGACGGCGGGCATATTGGGCAGGGCCTGATCGAACGCGGTCTGGCTGCCCTCGAAGACCTGGACCTGGCCTTCCACGTCGCTGAGGCGGACGGCGCGCACGGCGGTTTGGCCGTTGGCCAGCGGCGCTGCCGGCTCATCGGGAGGCGGCGCGGGAGGTGTCGTGTCCTGAGCGGTTGCCTGGAGGACAACGGCGGCGGCCAGCAGCAAAGCCAGAGCGGCGGCAAACAGCATCCGCTGAGCCATGGGGCGGGACGAGCCTGCGTGGAACCGGCGAACGGAAAAGGATAAGCGGCGCCTCATAGCGGCACCTCCTCAGCGCGCCCTCGCTCGTGGTGAGGCAGGATTGAAGGAGCGCGGCTGCGTCGATCGGCCGCAATCGGAGAATCCCTGCCACTTCCGGGCCGGGGAGCGAAGACGCTGTGGCCCGACATCCACCTGCATTGTATTAAACGGCCGAGCCAGCGCATAAGTTTCTAACATTTCTTCGATCGCGGGAACGGATGGGAGAGCACGGGGTCTCTTCTACACTGGAGCCATGAGGCTGGAGCCATGAGCGATGCGGGGCGCGTGCTGATTGGACTAGGTTTGCTGCTGCTTGCGGCAGGCGCGGCGGTGGTGCTCCTGGGCAAGGCGGGAGTCCCGCTGGGACGGATGCCGGGCGACTTCACGTGGCGGGGCCGGCATGGAACGGTCTACGTCCCGCTGGGGACGTGTATTTTGCTGAGCGTGGTGGTGTCGCTGGTGATTTATCTGATCTCGAGGATCAGGCATTGAGGGGCGCGGCGGGCGAAACGGCTGCGGGGAGCAAAAAAAGGGCCCCTCGGGGTGAGGGGCCAATCTGCCTTGGTTCTCTCGTTGTGTGAGAGCTTGTTGGACCTTGCCTTCTTAGAACTGAGGCTGTGCCGGAGGCTGCGACGCAGCACCCTGAGGGGAGGGCTGCGCGGAATTCTGCTGCGTCGCGCCAATCGGTGAACCGCCGTTAGGCGAGTTCAAGGCCGCTAAACTGTTTTCCATCAGGCTGACGCGCACCACGCTGCCGGCATGCTCTTCGCCGTTCTCCGAGTTGACGGGTGCGTTGCCCATGGCGACTTCGTGAATCCGCCAGATGGGGATCTGGTGCTCAGCCAGATACCGGACGACGGCTTCAGCCATGTGCTGGGAGTTCTCGACGCCCACCATACCGCGGGAGCGGGAGTACCCTTCGACTTCGACGACGTAACCTTTCTGCCCCTGCAGCTGGGTGACGACCTGATCGAGCGCGTCCTGGGCCTTCTCATTGAGCTTCACCTGGCCGGGACGGAAGTTGATTTCGGTGTTGTTGACGGGGTGATACTGATCCAGCCCGCCGACGGTCTGGCTGAGCTGATTGGTTTTGTCGCTCGCCTGCTGGGCGACCTGGTTGGCCTGGTTGGCGCTCTGCTGCGCCTGCCCGGCGGTGGTGTTGGCCTGGTCGGCGGTGGACTGGGCGGCCTTGATGCCGTTCTGGGCGCGCTGATCCACGTCCTTAATGTCGGCTGCGTTTTTGGCCTGAAGCTGATCCAGCTCGTTGAGCCGATCTTTCACCGGATCCAGCTGCCGATTCACCCACTTTTTGCGGGCGAACGGGTTCATGTGACCCCAGAACCCCTCGTTGGTCTTCTCGGGGAGCGGCGCCTTGCCGGTCCCGGTATCGGGGTTCGCGTTCGGCTGCTCCTGAGGATTCGCGTTGGTCGAAGCGCCGGTCTGTACCTGAGGCTGTTGCTGCGAGGTGGATTGCGCAACCGCGGGCACACCAAGACTTGCCGCAACCAGCAGTACCGTAATCGATCCGGAATTCAGTCTCGTTTTCATAGCCTTTTTTCTCGTTTTAATTTGAACTCTCGGGAAGGCTGCGCAGCGCCCCGCTGTTACGCAGAGGGAAAGAGCAGGTACCGTGCCAAACCGGGGGCAGGCGGCGGACTTCTATGTAACTCGTGCAAATTCAGCGCGGGATGAAGAGAGGGGGATGGATCGGGGTGCGGTGGACGGGGGTGGGAAGAAGCACTTTGCGGGGGCGGCGTGAAGAATTTACCAGGTAGGAACTATTTTCCGGCGACCTGGATAATCCGGATGTCGGGATAATTCTGGTTCCAGGCGTCGGCGACGTGGTCGAAAATGAGGCGGAACTCGGCCGTCTGGGCGGGCCCAATGGGCGCGGCGCTCACCGGCTCGGTATCGACATAGGGTTGGCGGGTGCGGATGAGGTTCATCGCCATGGTATTTTTCTGCACAATCTGATTGGTGACGTCGCGAAAGGCGACCTGCACGGTGACTCCAGTCACGACTTTGTCGCCGGTGTTGGTGATTTGCCCATCGATATAGGTATTGTTGCCCACCATACTGTTGGCCTGGCTCATCTGGAGGTGGCTGATGGGAAGGCTGGCGGCGTAGGGGTCGGGGGGAGCGAGGCCGGCGCCGCCGGGATTGGCCGGCTGGGCGCGATGGCCGAAGGCGATGACGAGACTGAGGACGAGGATGACTACGCCGCCGGCGATGATCCAGGGCAGGGTGGAACGCGGTTCGCGCGCTCCGGGCTGCGGCGGCTGGAAGAGTTCAGGCTCGGGGCCTGATGCGCCGGGGCCAGGATTGCGAGAACCGGAATCGCCGGAAGCGGGAGTGCTCATCGAGGCGATTGTACGCCTGCGATGTTGGGCAAATCCGCTGCGGTTCGGCTGCATTGGTGAAGGCAAAGTGACGGATCAGTGACGTTGCGAACGAAGCTCGAAAATATTCTGTGATGTTCCGAGTCGCGTGCGCCGAAAATGAGTCTAAGCAGGCATCCTGTTGTCTTCCGCACCCCGCGCAGCTTTGTCTGGCGGGGGCCGGTGCGAGGCCGTCCATGGAGAAACTCCCCCCGATGTCGAATCAGGATCCGCAGAGGTCCGGGTTGCAGAAGTTGAGTTCGCAGAAGTCGAGTTCGCAGAAGTCGAGCCGCCGCCAGGATTACGCCTACCGCATTGCTGCGGCAGTTGCGGCGCTCTTCCTGCTGCTGACCTGGCTGAGCGCGTAGCGTCGAGAGGCTTCGCGTCGCTCAAGCGGGCAGGATTTCCCTTTTTCACAATCAGCGGGAAGCCGATTCGCGGGCGAGCGCGCGTTTCAGCAGCGTTTCCAGCGCAGCTTTGTGCTCGGCGTATTCCGCGTCGGTGATCTTGCCCTCCAGCCGCTCTGTCTCCAGCTGGAACAGTTCTTCCTTGAGCGCGGCCAGAGTTCCCGACAAGCCTGACGCCGGCTTTTGGGCAGCGCCGTTGGCCGGATGGGCGATGAGACCGGCGCGCACGGTGGTGGCTTTCACGCCTGGCGGCAGAGTGGGCGCGAGTGGCGAAGGCGCCGCGGGCCCCGCCAGGGCAGGTTCCTGCCCGGGTTTGGCGCGCAGCATGAAGCCGGCAGCGATGACCAGGACCAGACCGAGTGCGCTGAAGATGTACCACTTATATTTCTGGAGAGGATCGGGGGTATCGATGGGATTGCCGAGGCCTCCGCCGGGAGTATTGGGCATGGCTCCGGGCTGATCGGCACCGCCCTGAGCTCCGCCGGGCTGATCGGCGCCCGGCTGGCCTGGCTGGTTGGGCGCGCCCATACCGCCCTGGCCGCCCTGCGCGCCCTGCTG
>JBAUGH010000681.1:0-13588 GCA_049679565.1 Acidobacteriaceae bacterium | reverse complement strand
AGACGCTGGACATGACGCAGGCGCTGGGCATGGCGCCGGGGCTGTCGAGCCTGGTGATGTATGTGGGCTCGACGGACGCGGCCATCTTCAACGCGATGGCGACGCATAAGCCGCTGAACGCGCAGCTGAGCTCATCGTGGACGTGGACGCCGGCCGATCCGAGCACCGACGATCCGTACTTTGAGGAATTCGCCACGCAGGGGCAGAACCTGTTCCAGGCAGCGGGCGACAGCAGCAAATGGACGACGTCGGGCACGGCGTCGGAGATTTATCCCGCCGACGATGTCTACATCACCTCGGTGGGCGGTACGGATCTGAATACCAGCTCGGCAGCGGGTCCGTGGGCATCGGAGACTGCGTGGTCGGACTCGGGCGGCGGAATCTCGCCGCACAAATACGCGATTCCGAGCTGGCAGACGAGCGCGGCGGCGGGCTGCAGCAGCTGTTCGAAGAGCTACCGCAATGGTCCGGACGTCGCGGCCAACGCGAACTTCACCTACTACGTCTGCGCGGATCAGACGACCTGCACCGCCAACGAGTATGGGGGCACCAGCTTTGCCGCGCCGCTGTGGGCGGGATTCCTGGCGCTGGTGAACCAGCAGCTGGCGAACGGCAGCCAAGCGCCGCTGGGCTTCATCAACCCCACGTTGTACAGCATCGGGGGCGGATCCGGTTACGATACGGACTTCCACGACATCACCAGCGGGAGCAACGGCTACTCGGCAACGACAGCCTACGATCTGGTGACGGGATGGGGCAGCCCGACGGCGAGCCTGATCGGCGCGCTGGCCGGCGGGAGCAGCAGCAATCCTGGATTCACGTTGTCGGCTTCGCCGAACGCGGGATCGATTGCCCAGGGCAGCGGGGGATCGACCACGGTTACGAGCACGGTGTCGGACGGGTTCGACTCAACCATCAGCTTGTCGGCGTCGGGGCAACCGACGGGGGTGACAGTTGAATTCGGATCGAACCTCACGGGCGCGGGATCGACCAGCATGACGATCACGGTGGGGTCGACGGTGACGCCAGGGACGTATCCGATCACGATCACGGGGACGTCGGGCAGCATAGTAGAGACGACGACGTACACGCTGACGGTGACCGGAACGACTGCGGGCTTCTCGGTGAGCGCGAGCCCCAACACGATCTCGATTGCCCGGAGCAGCTCGGGGCAGGTGACGATCACGACCAGCGCCACGGGCGGTTTCGACTCGCCGATTACGCTGTCGGCCTCCGGCGAGGGCAGCCAGAACTCGGTGAGCTTCGGGACGACGACGATTACCGGGGCGGGCAGCACGAGCATGACGATTACGGTGGGGCGCCGCGCCACCACGGGCAACCACACAATCACGGTAACGGGCGCCAGCGGGGGCACGCGGCACACAACCACGGTGACGCTGACGGTGGTGCAATAGACAGCCGTATCTTCAACAGCAGCAACGAGGAAGGCCCGAATCCGGGGGGTTCGGGCCTTTCCTTCTTTGATCCTGCTTCAGCGAGCCGCCCGTTTGGGTAAAACTTCGGGGGCCGGCGCGCATCCCTTTAAGTGCAGGCCGTCCCTGGTCGATAAGGTTTTTACGAAGGGATTTTATGGCCATTCATTCGATCACGACAGCGAGACAATTGCCGGAGGCCGCGTGGGAGCGTCTGGCTACCTACGACGCGAAGATTTCCGGAGCGCAGCATGACAGTCCGAGGGCGTTTCGCGGGCTGGCGTTTGCCGTACTGATTGAGGCGACGATGTTTCTGTTTGGGGCCGTCGGCTGGGAGCTGTGGCGGATGGTCCGGTAGCAGCGAGCGCCTGAGCAGCCTGCTACCCTCAGGAGCATGGAACTGATCATCAACGGCCAGGCGCGCGGCTTCGCCGAGCTTGCGGCTGGCGCGACCCTTGAAGATTTGCTGAAGACGATGGGCCTGCAACAGGACCGCGTGGCCGTGGAGCGGAATGGCACGATTGTGGCGCGCTCCTCCTGGGCTGCGACCGCGATTGACGAGGGCGACCGCTTCGAGATCGTACATTTCGTGGGCGGCGGGATAGGGTGAATTGACCTTTCCGCGCTCTCGGTCTCCGAAGGCGCCGGTTTATTCTCCTGGTATGACGCAAAAACTCCGCTGGGGTGTTTTGTCGACGGCCGCGATCGGCCTGCGAAAAGTGATTCCTGCCATGCAGCGCGGGGAGCTGACAACGGTCACTGCCATCGCCTCGCGCGATGCGGGGAAGGCGCAGGCAGCCGCGGCGCCGCTCGGGATTCCCAAGGCGTACGGATCGTACGAGGAACTGCTGGCCGATCCGGAGATCGACGCCATTTATAACCCGCTGCCGAATCATCTGCATGTTCCCTGGACCGTGAAGGCTGCCGAAGCCGGCAAGCACGTGCTGTGCGAGAAGCCCATCAGCATGACCGTGGCCGAGGCGAAATCGCTGTTGGCGGTGCGCACAAAGACGGGAGTGGTGATCGGCGAGGCGTTCATGATCCGCTGCCATCCGCAATGGCTGCGGGTGCGGGAGCTGCTCTCAGAGGGACGGATCGGGGAGGTTCGCTCGGTTTTCGGGTTCTTCAGCTACTCCAATGCCGATCCGGCGAATATCCGCAACCGGGAAGAGACGGGCGGGGGCGCGTTGTATGACATCGGCTGCTACTGCATCCAGGCGGCGCGCTTCGGCTTCCGCCAGGAGCCGACGCGGGTGTGCGGGCTGATCGATCGCGATCCGGCGATGCATACCGACCGGCTGACGTCGGCGCTGCTCGATTTCCCGGCCGGCCAGGCGATCTTTACCTGCAGCACGCAACTGGTGCCGCACCAGCGGGTGCAGTTCTACGGCACGAAGGGACGGATCGAATTCGAGATCCCGTTTAATGCGCCGCCGGACCATGGCACGCGGATCTTCATCGACCAGGGGACGGATATTCTGGGGAGCGGCATTACGACAGAGACCCTGCCTGTTGCCGATCAATACACCCTGCAGGGGGATGCTTTCTCGCGGGCAGTGCTGGAGGGGACACCGGTTCCGGTATCCCTCGAAGAGGGCATTGCCAATATGGCGGTGATCGACGCAATCTTCCGTTCAGCGCAGACGGGGCAGTGGGAGACCGTGCGCTCGTGACGAATGAAGATCGCCCGCCAAACCGAGACCGAGCTGGTGTTCGTGGAGAGCAGCTACTGGATTGCCGGCCTGCTGGTGGCCTGCTCCGTGGGCATGGCTCTGATGGTTTTGAACACAGGCAATCTGCGCGGTCTGATCGGCGTGGCCGCGATCCTGCTGTTCTCGCTGGCGTGGATGCGCCGGGCCACGATTCTCTTTGACGGGGCACAGCGGATGGTTCGGTGGACCCGGGTTCGGTTGGGCCGAACTTCTTCGGGGAGCGTGCCCTTCAGCGAGATCACGGACATCGCCGTCCAGAGCACCAGCGGGCCGAATTGCACGACCATCTACCGCCTGGCCGTGGTGGCGAACGATCAGACCCTTCCCTTCTGCGATGTGTACAGCGGCGGCAGCACGGCGCGCTACGAGGGGATGCGCGAAGCGGCGCTGAAGATGCTGGGGGACACGCCGCGGGGGACAAAGCCAGCTGCAGCCGGCGCCGACGGCCTGGACGGATCGATCCGCTCCCTGCTGGAACAGGGGCGCACCCTCGATGCGATCGAGCTGGTGCGAGCCTCCGATCGAGTGACGGTGACGGCAGCGACCCAGCGGGTTCGGCAGGTCCGGCAGGCAATGGTGGCGGGCTCCGTCCGATAAGGACGGGCTTGTTCGTCACCCGCAGTTCGCATCAGCCCCTTGACCTGGAGAGCATTGTCGGCGGGGAGCTGCGGGGCCGGATGCCTCACTTCGATCATCAGCCAGGGATCAGGGGCGAGTACGGATCGGCTCGGGCTCGCGGCCCGGTCGGGCCACGCCCGGGATGGGCACCTGCTCGACGATCTCGACGCTGAAGCCCTGCAGCGCGGGGACGTGGGTGGGGGTGTTGCTGAGCAGGCGGATGCGGTGGATGCCGAGGTCGGCAAGGATCTGGCCGCCGAGGCCGACTTCGCGGAGGATGCGCTGGTGGCGGTCCTCGTGGCGCTCGCGGGCGCGGGCCTCGCGGTGGAAGACGATGCGAGCCGGCTCGACGGTGCGGTCGACTTCGAATCCACGGCTGGCGTTGTGCAGATAGATCAGGGCGCCACGGCCGGCTTCCGCAATCATTTTGAGGGACTGCTGCAGGATGCGCTGGCAATCGCAGAGGGTGGCGCCGAAGACGTCGCCCGCGAGGCAGTGGGAGTGGACGCGCACGAGCACGGGCTCTCCGGGATTGACGGCATCCTGGCTGACTTCGCCGCGCACGAGGGCGATGTGGCTTTCGCCGCCGTGGACTTCGCTTTCGTAGGCGATCATACGGAACTCGTCCCACTCGGTGGGCAGGACGCTTTCGGCTACGCGAACAATGTAGCGTTCGTGCTGAAGGCGGTAGCGGATGAGCTCCGCGACGGTCAGCATTTTGATCCCGTGCTGGTTACAAAATTCGCTGAGGTCGGGAACGCGAGCCATGGTGCCGTCGTCCTTCATAACCTCGCAGATAACGGCGGCGGGAATGAGGCCGGCGAGTCGGGCGAGATCGACGGAGGCTTCGGTCTGGCCGGCGCGGACCAGCACCCCACCCTTGCGCGCGCGCAGCGGGAAGACATGGCCGGGACGGGCAAGGTCGTGGGCGGTGGAGCGCGGATCGATGGCCACCCGGATGGTGTGGGCGCGGTCGTAAGCGGAGATCCCGGTGGTGACGCCTTCGCGAGCTTCGATGGTTTCGGTGAAAGCGGTGCCGAAGCGCGAGGAATTCTCGCGGGTCATGGGCCCGAGGCGGAGGTAGTCCGCGCGCTCTTCAGTCAGCGTGAGGCAAATGAGGCCGCGGCCGTAGCGGTCCATGAAGTTGATGGCTTCCGGCGTGACGTGCTCGGCGGCGAGGGTAAGGTCGCCTTCGTTCTCGCGATCCTCATCGTCGACGACGACGATCATGCGTCCGGCTTTGATCTCTTCGACAGCGCCGGCGACATCCGTCCATGGAGCCTGGGTGTCCATGGACTTATTGTCCGCCATTCAGGGGCAATTGCTCATCGGATGGGATGCCGGTGGTAACGGGGGCGAGGCGGTGGAGGGGTTCAGGAAGCCGCGGAAGCCGACGATCCCGCTGACGACATTGGAGTTAGGGACGATTGCGGTTGAGGTGGCTCATGTGGGTCAGGCGCAGGCGACCGGCTGCGCGGGTTCAGCAGCGAGAGGAGAACAGGGAAGAGTGGGGCCGGCCTGGTGAAGCAGAGACTCGGCGTGCTCGGCATCGAGCGGACGGGAGAAGCCGAATCCCTGGGCAAAGTCGCAGCCGAGGGTGGTAAGGAGGGAGAGCTGTTCCGCGGTTTCGACGCCTTCTGCGATCACCCGCATGTGCAGGGAGCGGCCGAGGTGGAGGATGGTGTGCACGATTTCCGGCGAGCCATAGCCGGCGCCGAGCTCCTGGACGAAGGAGCGGTCGATCTTGAGGACGCTGAAAGGCAGGCGCTGCAGATAGCTGAGGGAGGAGTAGCCGGTGCCGAAGTCGTCGATGACAAGGCCGATCTGCATACGCCGAAGGGTGTGGAGGGTGGCGAGGAGCTCGTCGGAGTGGTTGAGAAGGGCGCCCTCGGTGATCTCGAGGCGCAGGCTTTGCGACGCGAGGCCGGTCTGACGAAGGACGAGCGCAACTTCCTCGGCAAAATGAGGATTGTTCATCTGGCGGGCAGAGATGTTGACGCCGACGGAGAGGTGCGACGCAGAAGGAAAGCGTTCGTGCCAGGCGGCCATCTGGCGGCATGCTTCCCGCAGAACCCAGTGGCCGACGTCGAGGATGAGGTCGGACTCTTCGGCGATAGGGATAAAAGAGCCGGGCGCGAGGAGGCCGCGCTGGGGATGCTGCCAGCGCACCAGCGATTCGAAGCCGATGATGCGCTGGTCGGGAATGGCTACGATGGGCTGGTAATGGAGGCGCAGCTGGTCGAGGCCGATGGCGTGACGGAGTCCGCTGAGGACTTCGAGACGAATGGCGGCGTTCTCGCGCATGTCGGGATGAAACTCCGCGATCTGAGCTTTGCCTTTCATGGCGGCGTGCGCGCTGGCAGTTTGGGCGTTGTGCAGGAGCGCATCCGGAGTCATACCGGGCTCGCCCCAGGCAACGCCAATGCTGGCCGAGGCGGTGAGACGCTGGTCTTCGATGAAGAACGGCTCGCGCAGGGTATCGAGGATGCGGGTGCCGGCCGCAAGGGGAGCGGACTCATCGTCCACCGGGGAGAGGAGGATGGCAAATTCATCCTCGCCGGTGCGGGCGACGGTAAACAGAGCGGGGGCGGAGGAGAGACGGCCGAGAGCGCGGAGGCGGCCGGCAACCTGATGGATGAGGTCCGCGCCAGCCGGGCGGCCGAGACTGTTGATGAAGAGGGAGAAATTGTCCAGATCGACGAACAGGACGGCGAGCCGCCCGGGAGCGCGGCGGAGAGCCTCGTCCAGAGCATCGAGAAAGAAGAACCGATTGGGCAGGCCGGTAGCGGTGTCGGTGGTTTTGGCCTGGGTGATATCGCTTTGCGACCCTGCCATGCGGAAAGGAATGCCGTTGGCGTCGCGGACGACGGCGCCGCGGGAAAGCATCCAGCGATAGCTGCCGTCGGCGTGGCGGATGCGATATTCGAGGGAGAGAGTTGACTGGGCAGACTGCAGCAGCGCGCCGATGGCGGCCTGAACGCCGGCTCGGTCCTGCGGATGAATACGAGCGATCCAGTCTTCCATGGACATCCAGCTTTCGACCTCCGGCTCACCGTACATGGCGTTGAGGCGTGGGGAGAGATAGCTGAACCCGGCGCGGGCGTCCCAGTCCCAGAGGCCTTCGTTCGCGCCTCGAACCGCGAGGGCGTAACGTTCCTCGCTCCGGCGGAGGCGCTGCTCGGTAGCCTCGCGGATCTGGTCTTCGCGCTGGATATGGTCGAGCAAGTGGTTGAAGGCATCGACGAGGACGCCGATTTCGCCGCCCGAGGCGAGGGCGGCGCGCACGGAATAGTCGTGCCGGGTGGAGACCGCGCGAGCGACCCGAGAGAGATATTCCAGGGGCCGCGTGATGAGCAGGGTCAGGTAATAAACGGCAACTACGCGCAGCAGGAAGGGGAGGACAAGGAGCCAGAAGTGGAAGTGCTGATCGGCGACATACGGGTGTTGGCGGCGCAGGATGGCCATGAGCAGGGACTCAGCGGCCAGAGCGAGACTGCCGAATGCGGCGACCAGCAAGGCAAGCCTGGAGCGGAGAGAGAGCGCGCAGAGGCGCCGCCTCACGCTGGAAGCAGGGCTGGCACAGGCCGCAAAGAGGGCGCGACATCCGCGGGGCACAACCGGCGGCGGCAGGGCGCGAGGGGCGCCGGAATCAGTGGATTGCGGCAGCGCGCTGGTTTCACCGGCCTCGGTTCCTGGCATCATCCAAGACGGGTATCGGCGGGGGCGGCCGGTATCAACAGAAACGGACGGACGCGTACGAATTCCGAGCAGCATCCCGAAACCCGGGCGATGCGAGTGCGTCGTTTTGCAACAGAAGGCCGGCGGCACGGCTGGAAGCGGGCGTCAGTAAAGAGGCGGCTCGCCGGGCGGCCGGGTCTTCCAGCGGCGATGGACCCATAGCCACTGGTCGGGATAGCGCCGGATGGATTCCTCGATTGCGGCGGTAAAGCGGGCGGTGTTCTCGAGGACATCGCGCTCGTCGTCACCGGTGCGGATGAGCGGAATTTCGGGACCGAAGCGGAGGACGTATTCGGGGTGGTCGCTTCCCTGCCCTGCCGCGGGCTTCGCTCCGGACTCCGGGGCGGACTGAGGTTCATGGACGAGAAAACCGGGGAGGACAGCGGCGCCGGTGCGCAGGGCGACGCGGGCGAGTCCCGAGGCGGTGCAGGCAGGGACGCCGAAGAAGGGGACGAAGACGCCCTGGGGCGGAGTCATATTCGTGTCCATGAGGATGCCCACGGTGTCGCCGCGACGCATAGCGGAAAGGAGTCCGCGGGCGAAGTCGTCCTTGTGGAGCACGCGGTTGCCATGGAGGCAGCGAATGCGGTTGACGAGAGCGTCGACGCGGGGATTATCGAGGCGGCGGATGACCATGGACATGGGATAGCCCATGAGCGAATGCCAGAAGCTGGAGAGCTCCCAGGCGCCGAGGTGGCCGGTGACGATGAGCACGCCGCGGCCGCGGCCGCGGGCGGCGAGGTAGTGGTCGAGGCCGTCGTACGCGATCAGGCCGCGGGTGTTCTCGCGGGTGTAGCCGGGCATGCGGCAGAACTCCGCGAGCTGCCAGCCGAGATGGCGATACAGGCGGCGGAGGATCGCGGTGCGCTCGGCGAGGGGGAGATCCGGATACGCCAGCTCGAGGTTGCGGAGGCCGGTGCGGCGCAGACGAGGGACAAGCTGCCAGGCGAGCGCGCCGAGCGCCGCTCCGGCGGCGCGCGCGAGGGGGCGCGGAAGAGCGCCGAAGACCTTCAGCAGCGTCCAGGCGAAGGCGTATTCCAGAGCTTCACGCATGGTGCGACGAAGGAACAAGTGTAAACGCAGCCTGGAGCGGGGAGCCGAGCGAAAAACTGGCCTGCCCCCGACGGAAGGCCAGGCAGTCAAAGCGAGCGAGCAGCCGGAGCGGATCGCGCTAAGTGGAAGCGGCGCGGGTTTCGGGGACGGCGGCCCAGAGGATGGCTACGGCGAGGAGAGCAATGGCGGCCAGTCCGAGAAAGGAGACGCGATAGCTGAAGTGCTGAATCAGCGCGCCGCCGACGGTAGTGCTGAGGGCGGCGCCGATGCCGATGACGGTGGCCAGGGCTCCCTGGATGAGATTGAAACGGCCGGTTCCGGCGGTGCGGTCCGCGACCACCATGATGGAGACGACGCCGAAGATGGAATTAGCAATGCCATCGAGGATCTGGATGGCAATAAGCGGAACGATCCCGGCAGCGAGGGCGTAGAGGACTCCGCGGATGGGCAGGACACCGAAGCCAATGAGGAGCAGCGGGCGGCGCCCGAAGCGGGATGCGAGGCGGGCAACCGAGGGAGCGGTGCAGGTGATGACAAGCTGGGTGACGATGATGCAGGCCGACATGAAGGCCGCAGCACTGCGCGTTTGATGGCGGGAGAGCATCTCGCCAAGTTGGGGAAGCATAGCGGCGTTGGCGAGATGAAAGAGGGCAGCGCAGACGAAGAAGGCGAGCAGGGCGCGATCGGCGAAGACGGCGGAGGCGGCGGAGATGTGGACGTGGCCATCGGTGCGTGCGCCGCGGGAACGGGCATAATCGATGCGGTTGGGGGGGATCGAGGCCAGCGCAATCCACGTGGGCGCGGCAAGCGCAATGGGGACGAGGAAGATGGCGCGGATGCTGTAGAAGCGGCTGACGGCGGCAACAAGCAGCGCCGTGACGACGTTGCCGGCGGCATTGAAGGACTGGTTGCGGCCGAACTGGAATCCGAAAGCCCGCGCGCCGACCATCCCGAGGGTGATGGCGGCGAGTGTGGACCCGAGGAAGGGTCCGGCGGCGCCAATGAGAGTCTGCGCCGCGAGGACTACGGCCAGGCGGGTGCCGGAGAGAAGCAGCGCGGCTCCGGCGACCAGAGCGGCGACACCCCAGGCAAGGACGGCACGCTTGCGGCGGGCGCGGTCAACGAGGGCTCCGGCGGGCGTCTGGACAACGACCGTGATGACGCCGCCGAGAGTCACCAGAAGGCCGACGCGTTCCGGATTCCAGCCCGCGGCGGCGAGGTATGCGGCAAGAAACGGGCCGAGGCCGGTCTGAACGTCGGCGAGAAAGAAATTGAGCCACTCGAGTGCGGGCAAACCGCGCCGATCCGGAAGGACAGATGTGCCGGAGATGGCGGGGTCAGAGCTCAAGCGGTTCAGGCGGAGGGGCGAAGAAGGCGAAGGCCGGGAATGCGGTTAGCATTCCCGGTCCGGGGTGAGGGCAGCTGAACGAACTAGTGGGTGGCTTCGTGGAAGTAGTGGGCGACGGAGCGCACGAAGTCCTGCGCGGCGGGGGGTACCGGAACGTTGCCATCGAGGATGGAGCGGAAGGTATGGGGAGCGCCGTAGAATGCGTCGGTGTCACCGGTATTTTCGCTGACGGAGACGCCGCTGAGATCCACGCCGGCGAAGAGGCCTTTGGAGCGCGACCAGGTGAGGAGCTCGGACTGCATCTTCCAGTTGGTGGAGGCGCCCGCATCGCGGCCGACGGGGCCGGCGGCGGCAGAGGCGGAAGCGCCGATTTTGAACTGGCTCTTCAGCAGGTCCTGCATCCCCTTCTGATTGACGGCCACGAGGACAAGGTCGGTGCCCTTACCGCCGATCTGGAAGCCCCAGGAGCCACCAGCCATGCGGATGAAGGCCGGAGCGCTCCAGCCGTGGCCGGTGCGGCAGGTGACGACGCCCTGGCCATACTCCGCGCCAAAGATAAAGGCGCCTTTGAGCATGCCGGGAACGACCGCGACGCAGGTGGCGTCAGAGAGGATCGAATTGGGAATTTGGCGATCCGGGGTGGCCATGATTTCCCGAATGACGTCGCGTGCCGCATCGAGGCGAGAGTCGAGTTTCGGGTTATCCTGAGCGAACAGCGGAACCGCCATAGCCAAAGCGGAAATAAACACTACAACTCTTTTCATTTCTGATATTTCTCCCTACAAAAAGATGACGAAACAGGGGACCCCAAGCGCCATACTACAGCAATTCGACGAACCGAATCGTCGCCAGGCGATTCCTGGAAGCGAGCGATCATGAGGGGTGGCTTCGACCCTGAACCGAGTTTGAAGCAGGCACCGCAGCCGCGCACTGAAGCCCCGGTGAGTACGATGCGCCAGGGAGAGGGAAGGTTTGGGAGGGAGGCGAAGACGGGGCAAAAAAATGGGGGCTGCGGATTGCAGTCGCCTGCGAGCCATCAGCCCCGTTCCCCAGATCTGCGTTGTAAGTAAACCTAGTGTGGGCGGGGTCGCCGTAATTTCGCAAGATAACGGAGGTAGGCTGGTCTTTGGTAACAAGACTCGAGGAGAGGTGGCAGGAGCCATCCAGGGCAAATCCGCGCACCGACAGGTTTTACAAGTGGAGCAACGGCAGGGGTTCCGTGCGGAAATGCGATTGGCTTGCCGGACTGGTGCCAGGAAAGGTTCGGGTGCCCATAGTACCAACCCTGGTACTCAGGGAAGTTACCGGAGTGCCAGTTCACATCTTATATTTGCCCAGATCCTCGTCGCCGAGATTCTCAAGCCAGTTGCGAAGCTCCTGGGAGCTGGGCTGATTGTCGGCGATGGTAGGCAGGACTTTGGCGGCCTGCAGGACCTCTTCTGCTACGAAGATGGGGCAATCGGAGCGCAGCGCGAGCGCGAGCGCGTCGGAGGGGCGGGCGTCGATGGCGACGACTTCGCCATTCTGCTCCATCCAGATCACCGCGTAGAAGGTATCCCCGCGAAGTTCGGAGACGACAACCCGCTGCACCTGGGCATTGAGACCCTGCACGACGTTTCTAAGCAGGTCGTGGGTAAGCGGGCGCGGAGTGGTGGATTTCTCGACTTCGAGGGCGATGGCGTTGGCCTCATAGAGCCCGACCCAGATGGGCAGCACCGCTTCGCTGTTAGGGTCTTTGAGGATCACGACCGGTGAGTTGGTGGAAGGGTCGACCATGAGGCCCCGGATTTTCATTTCGACTTCCATCGTGTTCCTCGCTTACTGCGGAACTGCTTCTCCAAGAAGACTGTTGGGGAAGGTTTTTGTCACGCGCACCGGGAGATAGACACCGGGCGCAGGAGCGATCGGCTGGGCGGTAGTGAAATTGAGAGTCTTATTCTGCGAGGTCCGGCCGATGACCTGGCCACGCGCGGAATTCAGGCCTTCAACCATGACCTCGATGATCTGATCGAGGTGCCGTTCGTAGTTGGCGCGCTGAATCTCGCGCTGGCGTTCGAGGAGGATCTGGAGGCGCGCGGACTTTTCCTCTTCGGGGATGACGTCGGGCATCGAGAGGGACGGCGTGTTGGGACGCGGCGAGTACTTGAAGGCAAAAACGCCGTCGAACTGGACCTCGCCAAGGAGAGAGATCGTGTCCTCGAAGTCCTGGGGTGTTTCTCCCGGGAAGCCGGCAATGATATCGGTCGTCATGCTGATGGTCCGGCGCGCGCCTTTGATCCAGGAGATGCGCTCGAGATACTGGTCGCGGGTGTATTCGCGCGCCATGAGCTGCAATACCCTGGACGATCCGCTCTGGACGGGGAGATGCACATGGTCGCAAAGAGAGGGGACGGCGTCGATGGCCTCGACGATGTCGCGGGTGAAGTCGCGGGGGTGGGAGGTGGTGAAACGGACGCGGCGGATGCCGGGAACCTGGCCCACCGTGGCGAGGAGTTCGGCGAAGGTGCGGTGGCCGTCGGGATCGCGGTACGAATTGACGTTCTGGCCGAGAAGCTGGATTTCGGTAAAGCCCGCGTCGGCCATACGGCGCGCTTCGTCGAGAACGGAGCCGGAACGGCGGCTGCGTTCCTTTCCCCGCGTATACGGGACGACACAGTAGGCGCAGAACTTGTCGCAGCCCTCGATGATGGTGATGTAACCGCGATGCGGATTGGAACGGGCGGTGAACTCGGTCTCGAAGGTCTCCTCGGTCTGGCGGTCGTCGAGGCCGGTGACCCGGGTAGCCCCCTGCTCGATCTGGAGGAGCATTTCGGGAAGCTTGCGGTAGGAAGCCGAGCCGGAAACGAGAGAAACGAAGGGAGCGCGCTCGAAGATGCGCTCGCCTTCCTGCTGGGCGACACAGCCGAGGACGCCGAAGCGCTTACCCTGCTTGTAGAGGGCTTTGTAATCGTTGAGGCGGTGGAAGACTTTCTGCTCCGCTTTATCCCGGATGGAGCAGGTGTTATAGAGGATGAGGTCGGCGGCCTCTTCCGTATCCACCTGGGCGTAACCCTGCTGCTGGAGCGTGCCGATGACTTTTTCGGAGTCATGCACGTTCATCTGGCAGCCGAAGGTTTCGAGGTAGAAGGTTTTCTGCGCCGCCATTTCCCTTCGAGTATAACGGAGGGCGGATACGGTTCGCGGCTGCTCGAATGAGGCATGAAATGACGCAGGCGGGTGAGTGCGGGCGGCGTTGCGAGAACGCGATGACCGGGACGACGGAGCGTGAGCGCTGGAACGCCAAATTTCGCGCGGGCGAGGCGCAGATGTCCAGGCCGAATGCGCTGGTGGTCGAGGCGTGCATCGGGCTGAAGCCGGGGCGGGCACTGGATTTAGCCGGGGGCGCGGGACGGCATGCAATCTGGCTGGCGGAGCGCGGATGGCGGGTGACGCTGGCGGATATCTCCGATGAAGGACTGGCGGTAGCGCGAAGGCGCGCCGAGGCGGCGGGAATCGCCGCGGCTGGGGAGGAAGCCAGCCAGCCGGAAGGCAGCATCGCGACGCGGCGGGAGGCGGCTGCGGAAACCGTGGCGTGGGCGCGGCCGGCCGAGCGCTTCGATCTCATTGTGGTTACGCGGGTGTTGCTGCGGGAGCTGTTCGGCGATCTGGCCAAATTACTGGCGCCGGGAGGAACCCTCGTGTACATG
>JBAUGH010000680.1:0-7756 GCA_049679565.1 Acidobacteriaceae bacterium | reverse complement strand
GGCATGGGCCACCATGGCGAAGGGCAGTCCGCCGGCCAGGGCCAGCCACGGCGCCAGGTCGCTGCGCCACATGAGCCGCGTCTGCCGCTCGATCACCGGCATGCTGTGGTGCGAATCGACGCGGCCGCCTCCGAGCCCGGGGAAATGCTTGCCGCAGGCCAGCACGTTTTCCATCTTCATCCCGGCAAGAAAACCGCGAGCGTAGTCAATGACGCGGCCGGCCTCGCTGGAAGCCGCGCGGGTGCGCAGGATTGGGGCGGACTCGCGCAGCGCCAGATCCAGCACCGGCGCCAGCACCAGGTTGAAGCCGAGGGCGCGGGCCTCGCGGGCAATCAGCCATCCGTGCTGGCGATAGAGTTGCCGCTTGCCGGTGGCCGAGACCGCGGCGGCGGAGGGCATGGGGGCAAGAACATCGCGCAGACGATCGACCAGGCCACCCTCCAGATCCACGCAGCGGAGGAGCGGCGTGGTCCCGAGCTGGTCCGCATCGCGGAGCAGGGCGGCCACCTGCGCGGCTTCCTCGATGTTGCGGCGGAAGAGGATGATGCCGCCGGGGCGGATGCGGGCGATCCAGGCGCGCTCCTCAGCGGACAGGGTAGGGCCGCCGAGGCCGGCGATGAGGATTTGCCCGGCCTGCTCAGCGAGCTCCACATTGCGGCGGCGCGGCATGAAGACTCGTCCCTTGCGTGGACCAGGGTTAGCGGAAGCCTGCGCAGCGGACGTGGGTGGGTGTCTGCGTCTGGGACTCATGATCGGCCCTGTTGAATTTCGCTGGACTTTTTTATCCTCTGATTTCGGCTTTCAGCTCTTCCAGGAGATTCAGCGCCTGCAACGGCGTAAGGCTGTCGATGTCCGTCTCAGACAGACGATCGAGGATACGCTGCGAGAGCGGAGTGAACATGGTCAGCTGCAGAGCGGGCTCACTTTCCACGGCCACGTTCCGCCGCTCCGACCGCTCGTGCTGCATCAGCACCTGGCGGGCGCGCTGGATGACCCCAGAGGGCAACCCCGCCAGACGCGCCACGTCAATGCCATAACTCCGATTCGCCGGTCCCTCTTCTATGCGATGCAAAAAAACGATGCCCTGGGCAGATTCGCGCACGGCAACATGCAGATTTTTTAGACGGGGAAACTCCTCCGCCAGCATGGTCAGCTCATGGTAGTGAGTGGCAAACAGCGCGCGGGCGCCGATGTGGCGTTGGAGAAACTCGAGGGTGGCCCAGGCCAGCGCCAGCCCGTCGAAGGTCGAAGTCCCCCGGCCCATCTCGTCCAGCAGGATCAGCGACCGGGGCGACGCCGTATTGAGAATGGTGGCGGTTTCGGTCATCTCCACCATGAAGGTGGAGCGGCCCCGGGCCAGGTTGTCGCTGGCGCCGATGCGGGTGTAGACCCGGTCCACGATGCCGTAGGTCATGCGATCGGCGGGCACAAAGCTGCCCATCTGCGCGAGGATGACCAGCAGCGCGGCCTGGCGGAGGTAGGTGGATTTGCCCCCCATGTTCGGGCCGGTAATCAGGAGCAGGTTCGGCGACGAGGTGGAGTCGCTCGCGTCCAGAAATAAATCGTTGGGGACGAAGCGGGTGTCCCCGGCGTCCTCCATGAGCCGCTCGATCACCGGATGCCGTCCGCCGGCGACTTCAAGGATGGGCGCGGCTTCGATGCGGGGCCGGGTATAGCCGCGGAGGGCGGCGAGGTGGGCGAAGTCGGCGACCAGGTCGATCTCGGCGACGGCGCTGCTGGTCCGGCGGATGCGGCCGGCGTTTTCCACGACCCGGACGCGCAGGGAGGCAAAGAGGCGCTTTTCGATCTCGACCGAGCGTTCCTGCGCGGTGAGCACCTTTGTCTCGAAGTCCTTCAGCTCGGGGGTGGTGAAGCGCTCGGCGTTTACCAGGGTCTGCTTGCGCTCGTAGTCGGCGGGGACGCCGGCCAGGTTGCTCTTCGTGATCTCGATGTAATAGCCGAAGACGGAATTGAAGCGGACCTTGAGCGATCCGATGCCGGTGCGGCGGCGTTCGCGGTCTTCGATGGCAGCGATCGAAGCGCGTCCATCCGACCCGATCGACCGCAGCTCATCGAGCTCGGCGTCCACGCCTGCGGCGATCACGCCGCCTTCCGCCAGGGTCAGCGGCGGGTCAGAGACGAGGGTCGAGGCGATGGCCGCGCAGAGATCGTCGAGGGTGTCGAGGTTCGCCTGTGCCTGGGACCAGAATGAGGCGCCGTCCTGGCCTTCCGGCGCCAAACTCCCTGCGCTCCGGCGCACCTCCGGCAGATGCCGCAACGAGGCCGCGAGGGCCAGCACATCGCGTGGCCCGGCGCTGTCCAGCGAGATGCGCGCCAGCAGCCGTTCGAGGTCGAGAATCCCGCTCAGCGACCGGCGCAGCTCTTCGCGGCGGATGAGATTGTTGCGGGCCGCATCGACCGCCGCATAACGCGTCTCGATCGTTGCCGCATCGATCATGGGCCGCAGCAGCGAAGCGCGCAGCATGCGCTTGCCCATCGGCGTGCAGCAGGCGTCCATGGTGCGGAAGAGCGTGGTCTCCGGCCCGGCGTCGAAAAACAGCGGCTCCACAAGTTCGAGATTGCGCGCCGTTACCTGGTCGAGGTGCAGGTATTCGGCGCGGCCGTAAAAGCGCAGGGAATCGACGTGGCTGACGTCGGACTGCTGCGTGGAGCGGACGTAGTGGACGATGGCTCCGGCCGCAATTGCCGCCGCCGCATGGCCGGCGAGGCCAAAGCCTTCGAGCGACCGGCTGCCCAGCTGGCGCTCCAGCAGCGGTATGGCGAAATCGGTGGAGAACACCCAGTCGTCGATCGGCGTACGGGTTTTGATCTGCGCCAGCAGCGATTCCAGCGTCGCGGGGTTGGTTTTCGCGCCGAGAGGCCCGCGGGCGGCGGGGAAAACCAGTTCGCTCGGCGTGAGCCGCAGCAGCTCTTCCAGGCACTGCGCTGCGGCTCCAGGACCGGAAAATTCCGTCGCCCGGAAATCTGCCGTGGAGAGGTCGAGATACGCGAGGCCCGCGGCGTCGTCGGTGACGTGGACGGCGGCCAGGTAGTTGCTCTTCTCCGCGGCCAGAGTCGGATCGAGCGCGGTGCCCGGCGTCAGAACCCGCGTGACTTCGCGGCGAACGATCTTTTTTGTGAGTTTGGGGTCCTCCATCTGATCGCAGATGGCCACCCGATAGCCCTGGCGCAGGAGCCGCGCAATGTAATTCTCCGCCGCGTGATACGGCACGCCGCACATGGGCACGTTGCGTTCTTTATCCCTCGCCGTGAGGGTGATCTGGAGCTCCCGTGAGGCGGTTTTCGCGTCGTCGAAGAACAGCTCGTAGAAGTCGCCGAGGCGAAAGAACAGCAAAGCGTCGGGATGCTGGCTCTTGGCCGCCAGGTACTGGCGCATCAGCGGAGTTTGCGTATCGATCGTCGCTTCGGCCACAGGAAGGCTCAGGATACCGGAGTCAGGGATCGGAGTTTAGAGTTTAGAGATTGGCGTTGGGCTGTGGACCGGAGCACGGTTGCGGGGAGGAAAGCTGAAGCGGCGCATTGGCATCCATCTTTCCACCGCGGGCGGCGTCTTTCGCGCTGCGGCGCGGGCGCGTGAGGTGGGCGCGAACACCTTCCAGATTTTCTCCTCCAGCCCGCGCATGTGGCGCGCCTCCCGCCCGGAGCCGACCCACTGCGAGCAGATGCGCCGCCTGCGGCGCGAGTACGACTGCTTCCCGCTGGTCATTCACACCAGTTATCTGGTCAACCTCTGCAGCCAGTCCGGGATCGTGCGCGAAAAATCCATCGCTGCTTTCCGCGGAGAAATCGAGCGAGCTCTCGCCCTGGGCGCGGAATACCTGGTGCTCCACCCCGGCTCGTGGAAGGGCCTGACCCGCGAGGAGGGACTGGGGCGGGCGGCGGAGTCCATCGCCCGGTCCCTCGACGGCATTCCCCTCGACGGCTGCGACTTCCGCGTCCTCATCGAGAACACTGCCGGGTCGGAGTTCTCTCTCGGCGGCAGCTTCGAGCAGGTAGCCGAGCTGGTTGGGCGACTGGAAGGCATCGTTCCCATCGGCGCGTGTCTCGACACCTGCCATTGCCACGTTGCCGGCTACGACCTGGTTACGCCGGGTGGATACGAGAAGACCGTCGGGCACATCGCCGCGACGATCGGCATTGAGAACGTCCGCGTCTGGCACATGAACGACGCCAAAGCCCCACGCGGCTCGAAGCTCGATCGCCATCAGCACATCGGCGGGGGAACCATGGGGCTGGCCCCCTTCCGCCGTCTGCTGAACGATGCCCGCTTCGCGCATTGCGCGTTCATCGCGGAAACGCCGGTCGACGACGACGGAGACGAACGGCGGAACGTGGAGACCCTGCAACGGCTGGCCCGGGCGAGGTCCACTTCCCGCAGTGCGCCCGGGGCCTGATTCTCCGGCACTCCGGTAGGTTGTCCGGCCCTCTCCTGCCGCACCGTGCGCATCCCTTTACAATCAGAACTGAGTCCGTTATGGCCACCAAAGAACAAGCAGAAGCTGCCTCGCAGGCAGCCGCTGGAGAAGCATCCTCTTCCGAGGTCCGCTACAACCCTGGCGAAATCGAAGCGCGCTGGCAGGAGCGCTGGGCCGCGCAGCCCGATCTCTACGCCGCCGAGCCGGCCTCCTCGCCCAAGTCGAAGTATTACGTGCTGGAGATGCTGCCCTATCCCTCCGGACAGCTGCACATGGGCCACGTGCGCAACTACGCCATCGGCGACGCGCTGGCGCGCTATATGTGGATGCAGGGCCATAACGTCCTGCACCCCATGGGCTGGGACGCCTTCGGCCTGCCCGCGGAAAACGCCGCGCTCAAGAACAACACGCCGCCGCGCCAGTGGACGCTGCAAAACATCGCCGCCATGAAGCGGCAGATGAACCGCATCGGCCTGAGCTACGACTGGTCGAACGAGATCACCACCTGCCTGCCCGACTACTACCGCTGGAACCAGTGGTTCTTTCTGCGCATGTACGAGCGCGGCCTCGCCTACCGCAAAAAGAGCAAGGTGAACTGGTGTCCACAGTGCGCCACCGTGCTGGCCAACGAGCAGGTGGTCAACGGATGCTGCTGGCGTCACGAAGAGCAGATCGTGGAACAGCGCGACCTGGAGCAATGGTTCCTGCGCATCACGAATTACGCCCAGGAGCTGCTGGACGACCTGAGCCAGCTCGAAGGCTGGCCGGAGAAAGTGCGCACCATGCAGCGCAACTGGATCGGCCGCAGCGAGGGCGCCGAGATCCAGTTCGAGCTGGAAGACGACTCCGCCGTACCCGAAGACGAGGCGAAGGCGCGCAAGGCGGGCACCGCCATCCTGGCGGCGCGCGACGACGTGCGCGGCACCGGGAAAAAGATTGCCGTCTTCACTACGCGCGTGGACACGATCTATGGCGCCACCAGCCTGCAGCTGGCGCCGGAGCATCCGCTGGTGAAGGAGATGACCGAGAACGACGCCGCGCTGGCCGAGGCCGTCGCGTCTCTGCTCGAGCAGCAGAAGAAGGCGCGGGAAACCGGCGACGTAGGCGCCATCGAGAAGCACGGCGTCTTCACCGGGCACTACGCCATCAATCCGTTCAATCCCGAGCGGCTCCCGGTGTGGGTAGGCAATTACATCCTGCTCGACTACGGCACCGGGGCCATCATGTCGGTGCCGGCGCACGACGATCGCGATTACGACTTCGCGAAGAAATACGGGCTCGAAATCCGGGTGGTGATCCTGCCCCGGCGGGGCGAAGGCACCGGCCCGGAAGCGGACCGCGAGCCGCTGCTGCCCTTTACCGAGGAAGACAGCCTGCTGATCAACTCCGGCGAGTTCACGTCGATGGGCTCGAAAGAAGCGCAGCAGAAGATGTCCGCGCACGCCGAGGAGCAGGGATTCGGCAAGGCGACGATCACCTTCCGCCTCAAGGACTGGGGGGTCAGCCGGCAGCGCTACTGGGGGACGCCGATCCCCATGCTGTACTGCGCCATGTGCGGCATTGTGCCGGTGCCGGACAGCGATTTGCCGGTGCTGCTGCCGGACCATATCGAGATCACGCAGCAGGGCGGTTCGCCGCTGGGCAAAGTGCCGGAGTTCGTCAACGCGAAGTGCCCGAAATGCGGCGGCACCGCGCTGCGCGAGACCGACACCATGGACACCTTCGTCGATTCGTCCTGGTATTTCTACCGCTACACGGACGCCCACAACGACCGCGCGCCGTTTGACCCCGCTAAGGCGGCGTACTGGTTCCCCATCGACCAGTACATCGGCGGCGTGGAGCACGCCATCCTGCACCTGATCTATTCGCGCTTCTGGACCAAAGTGATGCGCGACCTGGGGCTGGTGCGCAACGGCGAGCCGGTGGAGCGGATGTTCACCCAGGGGATGGTGATCCGCAACGGCGCCAAGATGTCGAAGTCGAAGGGCAACGTGGTCTCACCCGACGAGATGATCGAGCGCTTCGGAGCCGACGCCACCCGCATGTACGCACTCTTCGCCGCGCCTCCCGATCGCGATCTGGACTGGCAGGAGGACGGCGTGGCCGGCGTCAGCCGCTTCCTGAGCAAGGTATATCGCTTCGCGATGAAGTACAGCGAGCAGGCCAGGGCAGCCTCGGGCGCGCCGAGCGGGCAGCTTTCTTCAGCCTCCCAGTCCCTGCTGCGCAAGCTGCACCAGACCATTCGCAAAATCACCCAGGATTTCTCCGGCCGCTGGCACTTCAACACCTGTATCGCCGCCATTATGGAGCTGGTGAACGCGCTGACTGCGGCCGAGCCGCAAATCGCCGCGGGCGAGGTCCCGGACGCGGTGCTGGCGGAAATCCTGCGCAACCTGACTCTGCTGCTTGCGCCCTTCGCGCCCTATCTCGCCTTCGAATTGTGGGAGCAGATCGGTCAGAAGGACAACCTGCTGCGCGCGCCCTGGCCGCAGTTCGACGAGGCCCTGGCGAAAGAGGACCAGATCGAGATCCCGGTGCAGGTGAACGGCAAGCTGCGATCCGTCATCACGGTCGCCGCCGATGCCGCGGAGGAGACGGTGCGCGACACCGCGCTGGGAGACGAGAAAATCGCCGCCCTGATCGCGGGAAAAGAAGTGGCGCGCCTGATCCTGGTGCCGCGCAAGCTGGTCAACATCGTGGTGAAATAACCGCATGGCTGTTGCAGGCGCTGCCTCTCCGGCTGTCGCGGGGAGATCGCCGTCACCGCGCGGCACCCAATCCTTTGTCGAGATTCTCGGGCATTGTTGGCGTCGCCCCTCGCTTCTGGCGCTGGAGTTGCTGTGGCGCTGGAGCTTCGGCATTCCGCTGCTGGCGCTGCTGGCCACCGCGGCTCTGCGCATCTGGAACGCCACCAGCGCGCAAATCCACGCCACCGGCCTGTTCGATTTCTCGCTGCAGTTCCCTCTCAACGGCGCCGTCTCCATTGCGGAAACCTACGAGGTTCTGCGCGGGCCGGTCGCGCACACCGCGGCGTGGCTGCTGCCGGTCGCCATTGTCGCGTGGGCTCTGGCTGCGGGGCTCGGCCGCAATCGCGTGCTGCGCCGCTACGATCCCTCCCTGCCGTGGCGTTTCCCCGCAACGGTGGTTCTTGAAATGCTGCGCATCGTCGCGCTCTGCGCCAGCTTCGCGCTCTGGTTCGTGCTCATCCACTGGGCGGCCAACTTCAGCCTGGCCGGCACCGCGCTCGACAACGAGACCAGCGGCGAGCCGAACCTTGTCCTCTACTGCGCCCTGGTCATCGTCATCTCGCTCGGCATCTT
>JBAUGH010000679.1:0-3767 GCA_049679565.1 Acidobacteriaceae bacterium | reverse complement strand
GAGCTGCGCCGCTCCGCCGAGCAGCTCGTCGACCCCGAACGGCCCGGCGATTTCAATCAGGCCATGATGGAGCTCGGCGCCACCCTCTGCCTTCCCCGCTCTCCCCTCTGCATCAATTGCCCGGTGCGCCAGGGCTGCGCTACCCGCGGCGAACATGCGGTGCCGCGCACCAGGAAAATGCTCAGCCGCGCCGCCTCCCTCGCCGTACTCCAGCGCCGCCAGTGGCCCCGCGCCGAAGTGCTGCTGCAGCAGCGTCCCGCCGACGCGTCGCAGATGCCCGGCATGTGGGAACTGCCCGGTATGAAGGAAGGCCAGGCCACCGAGAGCATGCTCCTGCTCACCGTCCGCCATTCCATCACCAATACCAATTACTACGTCTCGGTTTACGGACTCACCACCAACGAGCAGAAGCTGCTCGCCCGTGGCGTTGGCCAGCGCGCCTGGGTGCCGATCCTCGATCTTCATGAACTGCCGCTCACCGGCCTCACTCGCAAGATCCTCAAGCGCCTGAAGGTGATGCCCGGCTACAACGGAGCCGGCCCTTCCATCGCCGATCTCGCCAGCCAGCCCCTTCTCACCGGCGCCGACTGACGGCAGATCCGGACCTCGATGCCAGAGTTCGCGGCAGGCCGCGCCGGCTCAGGCAGGCGGACCCCCGTCCTTCAGTCCTGTCCGCTGTGCCCCTGACCTTTCCCTCCTGCGGCGTCACCCCGTATCATTCCTCTGGACCAGCCGGTAAAGCGGCCGAGAGGAAGAATGACCGAAACCGAAATCCCGCCCCTCACCTCGCTCACCGAAGAGGAGGTCCTGCTGCGCGACACCGTCCGCCAGTTCGCCCAGCGGGAAATTGAGCCGCGCGTCGCCGCTATGGACGAGGCTCAGAAAATCGATCCCGAAATTCTCCATCAGCTTTTTGGCCTCGGCCTGATGGCCATTGAAGCGCCGCTTGAGCTCGGCGGCGCCGGCGCCTCCTTCTTCAGCGCGGTGCTGGCCGTCGAGGAAATCTCCCGCGTGGATCCCGCCGTCGCCGTCATGGTCGATGTGCAGAACACCCTGGCCGTAAATGCGATTCTCCGCTGGGGCACCCCGGACCAGCAGCGGATGTATTTGCCCCGCATGGCCCAGCAGACGGTCTGCGCCTACGCGCTCAGCGAGGCTGGTTCCGGCTCCGATGCCTTCTCCCTCGCCACTCAGGCGAGGTCCGACGGTCGAAGCTACGTGCTCAATGGGCGCAAGCTCTGGATTTCGAATGCCAACGAAGCCGATCTCTTCCTGGTCTTTGCTACCATCGATCCCGCCGCCGGCTATCGCGGCATCACCGCCTTCCTCGTGGAGCGAGGCATGGCGGGCTTCACCGTCGGCCACAAAGAAAACAAGATGGGCATCCGGGCCTCTTCCACCTGCGAGCTGCTCTTCGACGATTGCCGCGTCCCCGCAGAGAACGTGATCGGCGAGCCGGGTAAAGGCTACAAGATCGCCATCGAAACCCTGAACGAAGGCCGCATCGGCATCGCCGCCCAGATGCTCGGGCTGGCCGAAGGCGCCTGGGCCCTCGCCGTCAGGTACAGCAAAGAGCGCAAACAGTTCGGCAAGCCCATCGCCGAATTCCAGGCCATCCAGTTCGCTCTGGCCGACATGGCCACTCAGATCGAAGCCGCGCGCATGCTCGTCTACAACGCCGCCCGGATGAAAGGCGCCGGCCTCCCCTTCGTCAAAGAAGCCGCCATGGCCAAGCTGTTCGCCTCGCGGGTTGCCGAGCAGGTCGCGAGCCAGGCTGTCGAGGTCTACGGGGGCTTCGGTTTCGTCAAGGATTATCCGATCGAGAAGTTTTACCGCGACGCCAAGATCGGCTCCATTTACGAAGGCACTTCGAACATGCAGCTCGCCACCATCGGGAAGCTCATCCTGCAATAGCAGGGCCGGTACTTCGGAAAAGCGCCATGATTTCTCGCCAGGAATTCGATGCGTCGTTCGCGTCCGCCGCTCCGCCCGTCGGCCTTCCTGAGCCGTTGCAGGCTCTCTGGTGGGAAAAGAAGGGCGACTGGTCGCGCGCCCACGGTCTCGTGGACGAGCTGGAAACAACCGATGCCATGGCGGTTCACGCTCACCTGCATCGCCGCGGGGGTGATCTCACGAACGCCGATTACTGGTACCGCCGCGGGGGCCGCGCCCACTTCCGTGAGGGCCTTGAGGAGGAATGGAACGCGCTCGTAAAAGCCCTGCTTGCGGAAAAGTAGACGCCGCTACAGCGCGTACCGTTCCGCTGCAATCACGTGCTCCGCCACCGCCCGCCCCACGGCCACCGTGTTCACGGGGTCGTGTTTTGCCAGTCGGCGGAAGATCGTCATCTGGGTTCGCAGCATATCTCCCTCTGCTATCGCGCCCAAAACTCGCTCCGCCGCGCTCTCGAGGATGCGGAAGGACCGCGCCGCCGTCAGCTGCGCCATCTGGATTGCCGCCGTGCTCCGCCCGTCGAACTTCTCCGCCCGCAAAATCGCCGACTCCATCACCAGCATCTCGATCAGCATATCGGCCAGCGCACCCATAATCTCCTGCTGGTCCTGCAGATTCGCTGGATACTTCTGGCTGGCCGCGCCTGCGCAGAACAGCCCCAGCTTCTTCGCGCTCGCCAACAGCGCCCGCTCCGCCGCCAGCGGTCCGGTTGCTTCCACCCGCGCCGAAGGTCCTGCCATCACCTCGTCCATCACCTTCGCGATCGCCGGCAACAGCGGCAGCCGCCCCTGCATCGCGCGCTTCAGCAGGAATCCGGTAATGATCAGCCGGTTGATCTCGTTCGTCCCCTCGAAGATCCGGTTGATGCGCGCATCGCGGTAGTTGCGCTCCGCCGGATACTCTTCCACATAGCCATACCCGCCGTAAATCTGCACGCAGTGGTCCACGGCGCGATCCAGCATCTCCGAGCACCACACCTTCACGATCGAGCACTCCACAGCGTAGTCCTCGATCCGCTTCTGAACCTCGGCTGCCCGCGCATCCGCAGCGAGTGCCGCCAGCGCCGCGTCGATGGCGCCGACTACGCGGTACACCAGTGCCTCGCCCGCAAAGATCCCCGCCGCCATCTCGGCAATCTTTTCCTGCATCAGCCCGAACGAGGCGATCGGCTTGCCAAAGGCGGTTCTCTGCTTCGCGTAGCGCACCGCGTTGCGCAGCGTGTTGCGTGCGCCGCCGAGAGCCGCTGCTCCTAATTTGTAACGGCCGACGTTCAGAATATTGAAGGCGATGTGATGCCCCTTGCCGGCCTGTCCCAGCAGGTTCTCCGCCGGAACCGCGCAGTCGCCCAGCACCAGCGGGCAGGTAGACGATCCGCGGATTCCCAGCTTGTGTTCCTCCGCCCCGACGGTCAGCCCGGGCGTGTCCCGTTCGACCAGAAACGCTGAAAACTGCTCGCCGTCGATCTTGGCGAAAACAATAAACAGGTCTGCGAACCCGGCGTTCGAGATCCACATCTTTTCGCCGTTCAGCACGTACTGCTTCCCGTCTGCGGACAGCCGCGCCTGCGTGCGGATGTTCATCGCATCCGACCCTGAAGACGATTCGCTCAGCGCATAGGCTGCGATCCATTCGCCCGACGCCAGCCTCGGCAGGTACTTCTTTTTCTGCGCTGCGGTGCCGTACCAGATCAGCGGCAGCGTTCCGATGCCCACGTGCGCGCTGAAGCTCACGGAAAAGCTGGCCGAAACCGCGATCCGGTCTGCCACCAGCGCCGAGGTCACTTTATCGAGCGCGAGGCCACCATACGTCTCCGG
>JBAUGH010000678.1:0-3251 GCA_049679565.1 Acidobacteriaceae bacterium | reverse complement strand
GTGTCGCCATCCTGCGCGTCCGTTTCCAGCGCCGTCGCATACTTCCACCCGCTGGGCAGAACGACCGTCGGCGTCAGGTGAATGTCGCGCGAGAAATGCCCCGCCGGATAGAGGACCGCCGTGTTCCAGGAGAGATCCAGCAGCGCGTTGGAGATGGTTACGCGGCCGTCCTGCGGACGGATGGGCGATAGATAATCGAAGTCCACGTCGAGCGAGGTTACGCCGTCGGGGACGTGAATATGGAATGCGTACACATTGACCCGGTCGCGCACCCATGGAATTGCCTGTCCGTTCGCTTTCACGAACAGGCCGGCCAGCGCCTGGATCGGTCCGGTCGGCGAATGGTTTCCGGGAATCCACTGCGGATAGAGCAGCGTCAGCTCACCGGCCCGCACCGGAATCGTCTCATGCACGTGCGCCACGCGATCCGTGGTGTTGGTGAGATTCACCAGCAGGGCAATCGTGCCCGGGTACGGGACGTCGGCGGGGGCGACAATCGGCGGCGGCATCGGAACCGGCTCGGGCCCGGCTGAAGTCTGGGCAGCGGCGGTCAGGCTAAAGGCGGCGGCAGCAACGGCAATCCACACAGGACGCTGGGAAAAACCTCTGGGGAGGCGCTCGGCAAGCATGCGCCAAATTTTACAGGAGCCGGCAGAGCGGAATGTTCCCGCTCGTCCATGCCCGATGATTTCTTTGGCTGTACTCTGACCACGTGCTTGATTTCAATGTTTCTGCTTCCCGCCGCGCTTTTCTCAAATCAGGCGCAGCCGCCGCCGTCGCCGCGACCCTTCCCGCGGACGCAGAGCAACAACCAGCGCCCTCCGCCGCCGGGCGCATCCACCAGTCCGTGTGCCGCTGGTGCTACAAGCAAATCTCCGTTGACCAGCTCTGCGAGTGGGCCGTGCAGCTCGGTCTGAAAGGCGTCGACCTGCTGGAGATCGACGAGTGGGATATTCCGCGCCGCTACGGCCTGATCTGCACCATGGGCTATGCTGGCGGCGGCACCATCCCCGACGCGCTCAACCGCATTGAGAACCACGCCGCGATCGAAGCGGCGTTCCGCAAGAATCTCCCGCTGGCCGCGAAGGCCGGCGTGCCCAACGTGATCACCTTTTCCGGATATCGCCATGGCATGTCCGATGAGGACGGCGCGCGCAACACCATTGCCGGCCTCAACCGCCTCAAGCCCATCGCCGAAGACAACGGCGTCACCATCTGCCTCGAGCTGTTGAACAGCAAGGTGAACCACCCGGACTACATGGCCGATCACACGGCGTGGGGCGCGCACGTGATGCGCGAGGTCAACTCATCGCGGGTGAAATTGCTCTACGACATCTACCACATGCAGATCATGGAAGGGGATCTGATCGACACCATCCGCGCCAACATCGACGTCATCGCCCACTTCCACACCGGGGGCGTGCCGGGCCGCCACGAAATCGGCCCGACGCAGGAAATCCAGTACGCCGCGGTGATGCAGGCCATCGCCGCAGCCAATTTCCAGGGTTACGTGGCGCACGAATTTCTGCCCACCGGCGATCCGTTCACCAGTCTGCGGCAGGCGGTGCAGATTTGCGATGTTTAGATTGAGCTTTCAGGCCTGCGCCGCCAGCGATTCGGCCCGGCGTTCCTTCTCGCGTTCGAAGAAGCGCTCCATGAACTTGGTGTCGAAGGACCCCCGCTGGAACTCCGCGTCCTGGAAAATCCGCTGGTGCAGCGGGATCGTGGTGTAGATTCCTTCCACGATGAACATCTCCAGCGCGCGGCGCATCCGGGCCATCGCTTCGTCGCGGTTCACCCCGTACGAGATCAGCTTGGCAATCAGCGAGTCGTAATAGGGAGGCACGATGCCCTCCGAATACTGCGCCGTGTCCACCCGGATGCCGTTTCCGCCAGGCACGTTGAAGGCCGTGATCTTACCCGCCGAGGGAGTGAACTTCTCCGGATGCTCGGCGTTGATACGGCACTCGATCGCGTGGCCGCGCATGGGGACAGTTTCAGGCAGGATGGTCGCCAGCTTCTCGCCCATCGCAATCCGCAGCTGCGCCTTGACCAGATCGATGCCGGTAATCAGCTCGGTCACCGGATGCTCTACCTGGATGCGGGTGTTCATCTCGATGAAGTAGAGCTTGCCGTCCTCGTCCATGAGGAACTCGATCGTCCCGGCATTCTGGTAGCCCACGCTTTCCATGCAGCGCTTCAGGGTCCGGCCAATCTCGTCGCGCATCTTCGGCGTTATCTGCAGCGAGGGCGCTTCCTCGATGAGCTTCTGGTGCCGGCGCTGGATGGAGCACTCGCGCTCGTAGAGCGACGTGGCGGTGCCGTGCTCATCGGCCAGAATCTGGAACTCGATGTGCCGCGGCCGCTCGATGAACTTTTCCATGTAGAGGTCGCCGTTGCCGAAGGCGTTGGCTGCCTCCATCTGCGCGGCCTGGTAGAGCGCAGGCAGTTCCTCGGGCGAGCGCACCACGCGCATCCCGCGCCCGCCGCCCCCGGCCGAGGCTTTCAGGATTACCGGATAGCCGACGCTCTTCGCCCACTCCAGCGCTTCGCCTTCGTTCTGCACCACGCCATCCGACCCGGGGAGAATGGGCACCTTCGCCTTCTTCATCGTCTGGCGCGCTTTTTCCTTCTCGCCCATCAGCCGCGTGACTTCCGGCGGCGGCCCAATGAACTTGATATTCGACGCCCGGCACACTTCCGCGAAGTTGGCGTTCTCGCTCAGCAGACCGTACCCCGGATGGATCGCGTCCACATCGGCGATCTCCGCCGCGCTGATCACCGCCGGCACGTTGAGGTAGCTCTCCGCCGAGCGCGGCGGCCCAATGCAGATGGCTTCGTCGGCAAAGCGCGCGTGCAGCGAATGCCGGTCGGCCTCGCTGTAGATCGCAACCGTACGGATGCCCATTTCCTTGCAGGCGCAAATCACGCGCAGCGCGATTTCGCCGCGATTGGCGATGAGAACTTTACGCATAGTTATCGGGGACGTACCGCAAACAGCGACTGGCCGTATTCGACCGGCTGACCATTCTGGACCAGGCGTTTGACGATTTCGCCGGCGGCGTCGCTCTCAATCTCGTTCATCAGCTTCATGGCTTCCACAATGCACAGCACCTGGCCCACTTCCACCTGATCGCCGATCTTCACGAAGGCCGGCGATCCCGGCGACGGCGACTCGTAAAAAGTTCCCACAATCGGCGACTTCACCACGTGCAGGGTTTCTTCCGGCTCCGCCGCGGCAGATTCCGCCG
>JBAUGH010000677.1:0-3620 GCA_049679565.1 Acidobacteriaceae bacterium | reverse complement strand
TCCATCGCGAGCCTGGTGAGCGCCGTGCGCACGCTTCGGGGGGGGATGCCCCTGTTCATTTTTCCGGAAGGCGGACGCTCGGAAACCGGCCATCCCGCAAGATTTCTGAATGGTCCGGCGGTGATGGCGATTCGCGCGCAGTTGCCGGTCGTTCCGATGGCGCTGATTGGCACGCATGAGCTTCTGCCGATCCACAAATCGGAAATCTACCCAGTGCCGGTCACTTTGGCGGTGGGGGAGCCGATCGAAACCCGGGGAATGACGATGAAACAGGTGGACGAACTGACCGCCCAACTGGAGGAAGAGATCGCGCGAATGTATTATGAGCACTCATGGCGCAAGCGTCCGGAAACTGAGGCGCCGGAGAATCTCCAGGGAACCGGCGAGCTCAAGTCGGCTACGATGGTGCAGAACCTTTCCAGGGAGATGACGGAGGAGGCGCCAAGACGATGAAAGCACCACGCATAGCGATTCCGGATCCGAATCTCACGGATCGGGATTACAGCGGACGTTCGTGGCCGCAGTACGCGCGGGCGGTGGAGGCGGCGGGGGGCGTTCCGGTAAAGATCGCGCTCACCGAGTCGCCGATGGGTGTGGCCCAACTGGTGGCTTCCTGCGAAGGGGTGCTTCTGCCCGGGAGCCCGGCCGACGTGAATCCCCAGAAGTATGGCGAAGAGGCGACCCCGGAATGTGCGGCGCCGGATGCCGCCCGCGAAGCTGTGGATGAGCTGCTGTTACAGGATGCCTCAAATCTGTACAAGCCGCTGTTGGGTATTTGCTATGGGTTTCAGGCGTTGAATGTGTGGCATGGCGGAACGCTGACGCAGCATCTGCGCACCGGAGTCGATCATGCTGCGGGACGCACGGTGCCGGAGGGGCACGTCGTTGAGGTGGACCCGCGGTCGCGGTTGCGGCGCATCCTGGGGCTGGGCTCGAAGACAACGATGGCCATCAACAGCAGCCACCACCAGGCAGTGGCGGTGCTGGGCGATGGGCTGATCCGATCGGCGTGGTCCCCGGAGGATGGCGTGGTGGAAGCAGCGGAGGGCCATGCCGATCAGTTTCTGGTCGGTGTGCAATGGCATCCGGAGCGCGTGCTGGAAGGCAGCAGGGCGGCCCAGTGCCTGTTCCAGGCCTTTGTGGATGCGGCAGCGACGTGGGAGCCGCGCATGATCAGCGAGTCCGTGGCCGACTGAGCCCGCGCTTCCGATCGCGACTTCCCGTCCATCGTTCTATGACCCTGTTTCCGGAACTTCAGGCGGATCCCAGCTTATCTGGTCTGAAGCCGCAGCAGATGGAACAACTCGAAATCTATCTGGCGCTGCTCGTGAAGTGGAATGCGCGAATGAATCTGACTGCTGTGCGCAGGCCGGAGGAGATCGTGCGGCGACATTTTGCGGAGAGCCTTTTCGCCGCGCGGCAGATTCCGCCCGGGGTGAAAACGCTGCTCGACTACGGATCGGGGGCGGGTCTGCCGGGGATTCCGATCGCCGTCGCGAGACCGGAGCTCACCGTGACCCTGGCGGAATCGCAGAACAAGAAGGCGGCGTTCCTGCGGGAAGCCGTACGGACGCTCGAACTGAAAGCGGAGGTTTGGGCGGGACGCGTCGAACAGATGCCGGCAGCGCGCGTCTTCGATGCGGTGACTCTGCGAGCGGTGGATAGGATGGCGGAGGCGTGCCGAGCGGCAGCCCTCAGACTCAGGCCCGCGGGGCGAATGCTCGTGTTTGCAACCCGCGCGACCGAGCCGTTGCTGGAAGAGGTCGCGGGCATTCGCTGGGAAATGGAGACAGCGATTCCGGGATCGAACGAGGGATTCCTGAAGACCGGCGTGCCAGCCCAGGCGGAGTCAACGCAGTGAGGGCAGCTTTGCTGCCGCCGGCGACGGGGTTCCGGTGATCCGCTTTCCTTCTGCAGTAAATTCGCGGAGGTGGTGATAATCCTGGCGCGATATGCGGCGCCTGGGCTGGTTCCTCTCCTGTTTGGTCTTTGCTCTGCAGTCTTCGAGCAACGCTCAGAACCCAGCACCTTCTCCTGAATCGATCAAAGATCCAAAGGCCATCCTGGAAGCGGTGCAGGCCTCCTACGACTTCGAAAATCCGGCTCTCAAGCCCTGGTACCTGAAAGCCACGTATGAGCTCTACGCCGTGGATGGCAAGTCGAAGGAAGAAGGAACCTACGAGCGTTGGTGGCGGTCGCCGAAGGAGTATCGGAGTACTTGGGCTCGCGGAGGCAATTTGTACTCCGAGTGGCATACCAGCGATGGCAGGGTCTACCAACTGGCATCGGGACACCCACTTTATCTCTTCGAGACGAACATTCCGGAATTACTGTTGTCGCCCCTGCCGAAAAGCGGCGAGTACGATCCGGCGAAGGACTGGCTGGAGCGATACACCGTGGAATGGGACAAAGTTAAGGTGCCCTGTGTGCGCGTTGTCGGCAAGGAAGCTTCGTCTGGAGCGAGCGCATCGCCCAGCTATTGTTTCGACCCGAAAGTCCCGATCGTACTTCTCCATGCGGATGGAGGTGGAATGTCGGAGGCTTACGGCCAGTACGCACGGGTTCAGAATCTGGCTTTACCCCGGTCGGTCGCCGAAACCGTGGATAACCGCAGGCTCCTGACCGTGACATTGGATTCTGTTGCTTCGGTCGATGCATCCGATCGCGCGCTGGCGCCGCCGCCCGATGCGACAACCGTCAATACGAGCGCCACCCAAGTCAGCGCGAGGGTGATGAACGGGAAGCGGACCAGGGGACTTTTGCCCGAATATCCGCAGAAAGCCAAAGATGCCCGCATTCCAGGCACTGTGTCCTCGAAGCGCAGATCGGCAAGGACGGGAAGATTCACGATCTTGAGGCAGTCAGTTCACCAGATCCTCTGCTCACCGCGGCTGCGGAAAACGCGGTTTCGCACTGGGAATATCAGCCCTATCTGCTGAATGGCGAGCCCGTGGATGTGCGCACGACCATCAGGGTGATTTACCAGATGGGCCGATAGAAAGAGGGCGGCTTCGGGATCGTTAACCGTGCGCGATGGATCAGGGCAGCTTTGCCGCAGCGGCGAGCGGATTCCAGTGATCCCGACCAACGAGAAAATTCTGCGGCAGAAACTGTCTCGCCTGCGCCGCGGTGAGCCGGTGTGACCAGGCGACCCGGTCGGCGGGATGCGCACCCGGACCGGTGTTCTGATATTCGCCGAACCACGCGGTCTGCTCATTGCTGGTTTTCCCCCAGTTGTTCCAGCCCGCGGAGTCGATGACGGCAGGCAACTCCGTGTCTATGAAGACGACGCGGGCATACGGGCGCCAGGGCCTTCCAAGGAAAACGGAGGGGATACCTTCGTCGGCGGTGACGCGGCTGTTCACGATGACATAGCCGGTGTCCTGACTGGCAGAAGTGCGGGACTGCGCGGTGAGAGAGCCGCGGCCGTTTGAGTGGATCTCGTCGTGATCGAACACAGCGGCCGCATCGCCGAAGATGAAGTCCACCCCTCCTTCGAGATAGGAATCGACGTAGTATTGCCGCCCGTAATCGGCGAAGAGCGTGTCCTGATGGCCGAGGAACCGGCAATGTTTGAAGACCGCGCGATCGGCGCGGACGACAATGGCGACGGCCTGACC
>JBAUGH010000676.1:0-6335 GCA_049679565.1 Acidobacteriaceae bacterium | reverse complement strand
CACAAACAGAGCCGGAATCACCGGATACCCCCACACATGAAACACCGGCGCTCCGCGATCCCGCCGCCGGTAATAAAAGATGGTCGTTGCCGTCACCATGTAGAAGAGCCACTCCGCAAATATCGCCAACTCGAACAACTGCTGGAACCGTCCCACCGCCAGCAGCAGCCCCGTTGTCAGCAGCGCCTGCACGATCAGCGACGTCGACGGGCTTTGAAACCGTGGATGCACATCCGCCATCCGCCGGAAGAACAGCCCATCCCGCGCCGCCGCATACGGCACCCGCGCTCCCGACATAATTGTGCCGTTCAGTGTGACAAATATGCTCACCGCCATGGCGATCGACACCAGCCCCGCGCCCCACGGTCCCGTCACCGCCGCCAGCGCCGTGACCGCCGGCCGCGGAGAAGCCGCAATCGTCGCCGCCGGCAAAATGTACTGGATCGCCGCGTTGGTCGCCATGTACAGCACGCCCACAATCCCCAGCCCCGCCAGCAGCGCGATGGGCAAACTCCGCTCCGGCCGCCGCACTTCGCCCGCCACCATGGTCAGATCGTTCCAGCCGTCATAGGCCCAGAGCGCCGCAATCAGTGCGATCATGAACCCGCTGAACCCGCCGTGCGCTCCCACAAACTTTGTCGCGAAATTCCCCCAGTGGCCGCCCAGCGATGCGAAGCAGAACCCCGCAATTAACAGGATCAGCACCCCCTTCAGCCACGTAAAGATGAGCTGAAAATTTCCCGCCTTGCGCATTCCCAGGTAATTCAGCCCCGTCATCAGCCACGTCGCCGCAATCGCGAACACCTGCGACCACGCGATGGGGAAGCCTACATGAATCGCCGCCCCGTCCAGCCACTTCAGGGCAGGGAAGATCGCCAGCGTGCGCGCCAGCCCCGTCGTTACGCTCGCAATCGACGCTGGCTTCGCTACCGCGAACCACGTCCACATGTAAAGGAACGCCGGCAGATCGCCATACGCCCCGCGGATGTAAACATACTCGCCGCCCGCATAGGGCAGCAGCGTGCTCAGTTCCGCATAGGTCATCGCCCCGAACAGCGACAGCAGGCCGCCCGCAATCCACGCAAGGTACACCAGCCCCGACGAGCCCGTCGCCCGCATCATCTCCTGCGGCACCAGAAAAATGCCGCTCCCGATGATCGTGCCCACCACAATCGCCGTCGCGTGCGAAGCGTTCAGCACCCGCGGCAAATCCGGAGCGGCTGAGATCACATGCGAATCGGTGGAGTTCTTCAGACGGGGCAAACCTCAGGGCTCAGTAGTAATTCTTGAAGTCCTTCCAGTCTGCCTCATAGGTGCCTTTTCTGCTATGGCAAAGATAAATCGGCTTCTTCTCCCATGGCATCGACAGTGGATTGTCCATCTCTGCCTCCACCGTGCACGAAGCGTAGTACGGCTTCAGATCCGTCGGCGTCGAAGCGGTGATCAGGATCATCTCCTGCCCTGTATACCCATGCGGTCCCCACATCCAGTACGCCTGATGCCCGCTGATCGCCACCGGCAGCCCGTACTTCGGTCCGAACAAATTGATCGCGCTCGCCTCGCCGTAATTGTCTGCCAGGATCCCGGTCACAGCCCGCTCTTGCGGGGGCAGAGAATCGTAAATCTTCGCCACCTTCTCCACCATCTCCTGCCACCCGAACCGGTCTGCGTAGAACTGCGGCAGAATCGTCGCCGCGTGATTCTCGCTGTCTTTGGGCGTGAAATGCATCGTCTTCTCCCACGCCAACAGCCGCTGCGGCGGCAGCACCGGAATGGAGAAGGGAACCGTAAGCACCAAGCCCACCACCAGCAGCACCGCATACGCACTCACCAGAACGCGCCTGGTCACACTTTGCTGACCCGCCGGCAGCCACGCCACCGCGCCCGCGGCAAAGTAGATCGGATACACCGGCGCCAGGTAGTAATCCTTCGCGTGCAGCAGCATCATCATCGGCAGAAAAACCAGGTACAGCACACCCAGGAATCGAAACGGCCGCGCCTTCTTTGCCGCCAGCAGCCACACCACGCCGCTGATCCAAAGCAGTGTCCCGGGTGTCAGCATCATTACCTGCCCCATCACAAACTGCAGCGGCGGCAGCTTCACGTCCTTGTCACTGTGCGCCACCCGTTCCAGCCACTCCAGCGTCGGCCAGTGATAGTGAATCTGCCACAGCAAATTCGGCAGCGCGATCAACACGATCAGCCCCATCGCCGCCGCAAACCATTTGCTCGCCAGAATCCGCCGCTGCTTCGTCAGCAAGAGCGCAATCAGCGCCGCCACCAGAAAGAACACTTCATTGTCTTTGTTCTCGAGACCCAGCCCCGCGCTCACCCCCAGCACAATCCACCAGAAGCGCACGACATGCCCGCGTCCCGGAATCCCATGCTCCTGCACAATCCGGATCAGCGCCAGCACGCACAGCATCCAGAACACGGGCTCGAACGCATTCATCGACAAAAAGCTGTCGATCCCCAGATAGATCCCTGCCGTCGTCACGCCCAGCATCGCCAATGCCGCCGCGGCCTTCCGCGTTCCCGAGGGGAGGCTCAGCCCCATCGCCCATACCAGCGCCCCGGTCAGAAACACCTGCGCGGCGCCCGCGATGGCCGCAGACAGCCGCAAGCTCCACATATGCTGGAAGCCGACCGTCAGGTCCGTCAGCCGCGCCGCCAGCGCCACCATCGGCGGCTCGTCCACATACCCAAATGCCAGGTGCCGTCCCAGCATCAGGTAATACATCTCGTCGCGGAAAATCCCGTATCCCGCACGTTGCGCCAGCACATTCCCAATCACCTGAATCGCCAGCTTCACCGCCGCCATCAGCAGGCAAATTCCCACAAACTGCCGGAACCCGGCTCTCTCTTCGATCGTTCTGGACGGCATCACAAAGGGCTTGGCAATCGTATTCATCAGTGAATTCCGCGCAACCGGCGCTGGCATAGAATACGCGATGGGTCGTGACCCGGTTCCAGCCCCGGTTCGAGCCGGGCCCCCAGCTGGCTTTGTGTTGGTTTCCGCTGGGTGTCTTCTGGCTGGTGCCGGTTTTTCGCCGGTTTTCGCTCGACTCCCAGGAGGTCGACGCGTCATGTCCGCGCTCTTCCAGGATCGCCGCGAAGCCGGACGCCTCCTTGCCGCGGCGATCCGCCATCAGGTCGATCTCGGCCCTCAGTTCCCGCCGCATGCCGTCGTCCTCGCCCTCCCGCGCGGCGGTGTCCCCGTCGCCTTTGAAGTCGCCCAGGCCCTGCATCTCCCTCTCGACGTCTTTGTCGTCCGCAAACTCGGCGTGCCCGCTGAGGAGGAGCTCGCCATGGGCGCAATCGCCTCCGGCGGCCTCATCGTCGTCCAGCCCGACGTCCTCCGCGCCTTCGCCATCTCCCCGGACGCCCTCGACGCCGTTGCCGCCCGCGAGCGCCTTGAGATCGAGCGTCGCGAAGCGCTCTATCGCGCCGGCCGCCTGCCCCTTCCGCTCGAGGGCCGCACCGCCATCCTCGTCGACGACGGCGTAGCCACCGGCTCCACGATGAAAGCCGCCGTCCGCGCGCTGCGCTCCCTCGGAGACCATGCTGCCCATGCCCATTCCGCACCCGCCCGCATCATCGTCGCTGTTCCGGTCGCCGCTCCCAGCACCTGCGCCGAGCTTGCCCGCGAGGCTGATCAGGTCGTTTGCCTGGCCACCCCCGAGCCATTCCACGCCGTCGGCGCCTTCTACCGCTCCTTCGACCAAACGACCGAAGACGAAGTACGCGCCATCCTGGCCCAGGCAACGAATCCCTGATCCCCGCAGGTTTCTGCTGGCTGTTGGCTGGCCGTTCGCTTCCGGCTGCCCTGTACGTTTTACGCTCTTTTCTTCCCCCATCGAGCAATTACCCTCTGCTGCTCGGGTTCGCTCCGTTGCCACAAGGGTGGTATGGGCGGCCGCCAGCGCTGCTCCTACACTGGGTCCACGTTCCCGCAGAAAACGGGTGGAAAGCCAGGGCTGATATGGATCACATGACCATTCGGATCGGGGCTGTCTGGATGCTGCTGAATCTGGCCGCAGCCGCCTTTCTCGGCGCCGAGTTCATCGTCCAGGAACTCCGCTTCCTCATCCGCCGCCATCGGCATCCCGCCGATTCCTCCGTCACCGCCATTCGCTCCGGCCATACCTCCGCCCGCGCCTGAACCGCGCTGCCCCCGGTCCCTCACCGCAATGCTCTAGAATCATAAGAACGCCGGTCGCCGTCGCGCGCCGTCCGGGCGGTTAGCTCAGCTGGTCAGAGCGCCTGCCTTACAAGCAGGAGGTCGCAGGTTCGAGCCCTGCACTGCCCACCACGTACTTGTTCGTTCAACCCGCCGCTGCTTCCCGCCCGGCCTCCCCGCAATGCGATAATCACGACACACTCCCACCGCAACCCTTCTCGTACCGCCACCCGCCGGGAGTCCCGTAGTCTATGCGCCGCTTCCTCTCTCTTCGCGACTTCGACTGGACCCTCCTCGGTTTCGTGATTCTGCTTTCCGTCATCAGCGTCTTCGAAATCTACTCCGCTACCCTCCATACCAAATTCCACGGCTTCCAGCGCCTGCAGATCCTCTGGATCGTCGGCGGCCTTGTGGCTATGTTCGTCATGTCCGTCATCGACTACCACAAGCTGCTCAGCGCCATTTACTGGCTCTACGGCTTTTGCCTGCTGGCCCTCATCGCGGTCCTCGCCGTCGGCACCCGCGTCAACGGCGGCAAGCGCTGGATTCGCCTTCCCGGCGGCGTCCACTTCCAGCCCTCCGAATGGGTCAAGCTGGTCCTTATCCTGCTGGTGGCCCGCTTCTTCACTTCGCTGTCCGGGCGCGAGCTGACGTGGCGCGACATCTTAAAAGCCATCGGCTTTGTCGCCCTCCCCATGCTCCTCGTCCTCAAGCAGCCCGACATGGGCACCGCCCTCACCTATTCGCCTGTCCTCCTCCTCGGCCTCTTCCTCGGTGGTATCGACTGGAGAAAAGGCAGCATCCTCGTCCTCGTCGTGCTGCTCGCTGTCGGCGGTATCTGGAAAAGCGGCAAGGTCCTCAAGCCCTACCAGAAAGCCCGACTCACCAGCTTCATGAACCCTGATGCCGACCCCCGCGGCACTGGCTACCAGATCCTTCAGTCCAAGATCGCCGTTGGCGACGGAGGCGTCTTTGGCCGCGGCGCCAACCGCGGCACCCAGACCCAGGGCGACTTCCTCCCCATTCCCTACACGGACTTCATCTTTGCCGCCTTCAGCGAGGAACACGGCTTCATCGGCGCGATCCTGGTCCTCCTGATATACTTCTTAATACTGATGCGTTTGATTCAAAACGCTCAGACAGCCGCGGATTTGCCAGGAGCGTTCCTGGTCATGGGCGTGGCGGCGGTCCTCATCTTTCAAATCGCCGTTAACGTCGGTATGGTTCTGGGGCTGATGCCGGTCACCGGCATCCCTCTTCCTCTTATGAGCTATGGGGGATCCTCGGTACTGTTCACGTTCCTCGCTCTCGGCATGGTCATGAATGTCCGCATGAGCCGGTTTGTGAACTAGAGCGGCGCACAGGTTTAAGCAACGCGCGCCCACAGGGGGCGCAGGGCTTTGAGTTTAGCGAAGTTTTTAACCGGCCAGTTGAACGAACACGGGCCGGTCAGGATCAGAATGAGCGCGCCTCGATGGCTAACGACCCCGCCTGGTTCAGCCGAACGACTGGCTGAAGGCACGGCTGAAGCGGTCACATCTCCGCGCCCTGGGCAATCCCCGGTAGGTACGTCTGTCCCCCGCACTCCGTTTCCCGTCTCGTCCCCTCCGCAGGGGACTGGCGCGGGCGGTTTGCGCGCACTCGCCCGGCCGACTGCCCTTAAGATCCTTTCCGGTAATCCGTCTCGTTCTGCCCTGGCTTTATTGAGGCAGAATGGCAAAAGAAATTTGTATCTCCAGCACGCCGCACGAAACACGGCTTGCGATTCTTGAAGACGACCAGCTCGCGGAAATCTACTACGAGCGCGAAAACGAATACACACTAGCCGGCTCCATCTATAAGGGCCGTGTTACCCGTGTCCTTCCCGGCATGCAGTCGGCCTTTGTCGACCTGGGCCTCGAACGCGACGCCTTCCTCTACGTCACGGACTTCCTCGAAGAGCAGGAAGAAGACTCGGAAGAATTCGACGCTGGCGGCGGTAACGGCCGGCGCCGCGAATCCCGCGAATCCGGTGCCCGCGGCGGCGAGTCCCGTGAAGCTCGCCCCCGCTCCGACCGCTCGGATCGTGATCGCCCCGAACGTCAGGACCGCCCCGATCGAGCCCCCGAATCCGACCTATCCGCCGCCGAATCCCCCCGCCGCTCCGACTCCGACC
>JBAUGH010000675.1:0-5451 GCA_049679565.1 Acidobacteriaceae bacterium | reverse complement strand
GTGCACAGTGCCCGGTGCACTGTTGAACCGGGGAGCGGATTCCTTCGTAAGGAGAATCCATGCTCGACGATTTGCGGTTTGCTCTGCGGCAGCTGCAGCGGAGTCCGGGATTTGCGGCGGCGGTGGTGGCCACGCTGGCACTGGCCATCGGCGCGAATACGGCGGCGTTCAGCCTGCTCGACGGATTCCTGCTGCGGAGATTGCCCTATTCCCAACCGGAGCGGATTGCGGCGCTGGAGTGGCACGAGCAGAACAAGAACGGCGCCGCGATTTTTCATGATGACGACCGCGCGGACACCGACGCGTGGCGGGCAGTGACGCGCGACGTTCCCGCAGTGACGGCGGCGGCCGACAGCGAGGGCTTCGGCGAGACGGTGGGCATGAACCTCGAGGCGGGTGCGGCGCAGGGTGGCGCGGCGCGCTACATCCACGGCGCCCGGGTGTCGGCGCAGTACTTCGAGGTGCTGGGGATCGAGCCGGCGCTCGGCCGCGGATTCACTGCGGAAGAAGATCAGCCGGGCGCGGGCAAGGCCGCAGTGCTCAGCTACGGGCTGTGGCGGACGGTGTTCCACGCCGACGGGAGCATCCTGGGAAAAACGATTCTGCTGAAGGGCGCGCCCTACACGGTGGTGGGGGTGCTGCCGGCGGGAGCGCAGATGCCGCATCCGGCCGATGTGTGGACACCGCTGATGCCGGACGATGCGCAGGGCGTGTGCGTGGGATTCGGATGCCACATCCTGATGCGGCTGAAGCCGGGGGCAAACTGGAACGAGGTGCGGGCGCAGCTCCAGCACATGCCGCCGCCGAGGAACGTGAATCCGGCGAAGGAGAACGTGTGGTACTTCCCCAGCCCGCTGACCACCTACGCGGGCAGCGCCATGCGCGAACAGAGCGAGACGCTGATGCTGGCGGTGGGGTTCATCCTGCTGATCGCGTGCGCGAACCTGGCGGGGCTGATGCTGGCGCGGCTGCATCGGCGGACGCCGGAGATGGCCACGCGGCTGGCGCTGGGCGCGTCGCGGGGACGGATTCTGCGGCAGCTGTGGGTAGAGAACCTGGTGCTGGCGCTGATCGGAGGCGCGGCCGGAGTGGGCCTGGCGCTGGGTCTGCTGGCGGCGATGCGGCAGCTGTTGCCGCCGGCGATGATTCCCATTGGGGGTTTTGCGCTGGATGGACGGGTGCTGGCGTTTGCCAGCGGAGTTTCAGTGGCGGCCAGCCTGCTGTTCGGGGCGCTGCCCGCGCTGGAGACGCGGCGCGTGGACCTGCGCGGCTCGATGGCTTCGGGAATGCGTTCGGTGGCCGGCGGATCGGGGCGGTTGCGCCGGGGACTGATCGGCGCGGAGGTCGCGCTGACGGTGGTGCTGCTTGCGGGGGCGGGCTTGCTGGTGCGCACGCTGCTCCACCTGGAGCTGCAGCCGGCCGGCTTTGACGCGCATAACGTGCTGGTGGCCAAGGCGTCGCTCGACGATGCGCGCTACAACGATCCGGCGGCGTTCGAGCGGCTGGTGCAGGAGAGCGTGGCGGCGATCGAGCGGATTCCAGGGGTGCGGAGCGCTGCGGTAGCGCTGAGCGCGCCGTACGAGGACTTCGTGAACGACTTCATCACGGTTCCCGAGGGGCGGCAGGCGGGGTTCGGCGACGCGTGCAGCTTTACCTATGCGACGCCAGAGTATTTTTCAGCCCTGCGGATTCCTCTGCTGGGGGGACGCGGGTTTCGGGATTCGGACACGGCGGTCTCGGAGGCGGTAGCGGTGGTGAACACGGCGTTCGGGCGGCACTTCTTTGGCGAGGCTGCGCCGCTGGGTCGGCACTTCCAGAAAGGCAAGCGGACCTACACGATTGTGGGCGTGGTCCCGGATGTGCCGGACCAGTCGAACGTGGTGCGGGAGGCGCCGGTCGGGGTCGATCCCATCTTTTATGTGCCGGAAACGCAGGTGTCGCCACAGTTTCTGGCGCTGGCGCACCAGTGGTTCCAGCCGTCGTGGATCGTGCGAACGACCGGGCCGGTGAGCGGGCTGCAGGAGGCAATCGAGCGGGCCATGGCCGGCGTCGATCCGGGCTTGCCCATTTCGGGGTTCTACTCCATGGAGGATTTGCTCGACCAGCAGTTACAAATGCAGCGCATCGAAGTGGCGCTGCTGGGGACGCTGGCAGGCCTGGCGCTGCTGCTGTCGGCGCTGGGGATCTACGCGCTGGTGTCGAACCTGGTCGTGCAGCGGACGCGGGAGATCGGGATCCGCATCGCGCTGGGCTCGACGCTGGCACAGGCGATGCGGCACATGGCGGCGTCGGGTGTGGTGGCGGCTGCAGGGGGCGCGGCAGTAGGGCTGGCGGGCTGCTTCCTGGTGCTGCGGGTGATGAAGAGTGCGCTCTATGGGGTGGGGCCGTACGATCCGGTGACGCTGGTGAGCGTCCCGCTGCTGCTGCTGGCGATTGCGGTGACGGCCAGCCTGCTGCCGGCGCTGCGGATTGCGCGCATCGATCCGGCCGAGACGCTGAGAAGCGAGTGACCGCGGTACAGGGTGCAGGGAACAGGTTGCAGGATACGGGGCCCGGCATATTCTGAAGACATGCGAGTCGTGGAGCTGGCGGGGTTCGGCGGGCCGGAGGTGCTGCGCATCGGCGAGGCCGAGACGCCGCGTCCGGGCGCGGGAGAAGTGCTGATTCGCGTGGCGGCTGCGGGACTGAATCATGCGGACCTGCATCAGCGGGAGGGGCACTATCCGCCGCCGCCGGGAGCCTCCCAAATCCTGGGCATGGAAGTGGCAGGAACGGTGGTGGAGCGCGGGCCGGGCGCGGAGGAGCGCTGGCGCGTGGGCGATGCGGTGTGCGCGCTGGTCCCGGGCGGTGGGTACGCGGAATTCTGCGTCGCGGCAGGCGGATGCTGTCTGCCGGTTCCGGCGGGGCTGTCGCTGGAAGAGGCGGCCTCGCTGCCGGAAGCGTGCTTTACCGTGTGGGCGAATCTGTTCGACACGGACCGGCTGCGCGCGGGGGAGCGGTTCCTGATGCAGGGCGGGACCAGCGGCGTGGGGGTAATGGCGCTGCAGGCGGCGCGGGCGTTTGGGGCGCACATCGCGGCGACGGCCGGCTCGGAGGAGAAATGCCGCTTCCTGCGCGAGCTGGGGTGCGAGCGGGCATGGAATTACAAAACCGAAGACTGGGCAGCAGGCGCGCGCGCCTGGGGTGCACAAGCCGGCGGCGAGGCAGGCGTCGATGTGATTCTGGACATGGTGGGCGGGGATTACTTCGCGAAGCACCTGGAGGTGCTGGCGCGGGATGGACGCCTGATTCAGATTGCGACCCTGCGCGGCGCCGAGGTGACGCTGGACCTGCGAAAGCTGATGGGGAAGCGGCTGGTGGTGACCGGATCGACGCTGCGCCCGCGCCCGGTGGCGGAGAAGACGCGGCTGCGGGATGGAGTGGAAGAGCATTTGTGGCCGCTGCTGGGGCCGGCGGGGATCCGGCCGGTGGTGGACCGCGTTTTCCCCATGGAAGAGGTCGCCGAGGCGCAGCGGCGCATGGAATCGAGCGAGCACATCGGGAAGATTGTGCTGCGGGTGGGAGAGGAATAGCGCCTGGAGTAGCCTCGGATAGGGAAGCAGCGGAGGAAGCATGAAGCGGGGCATGAGGACCGGGACTGGCGTGGGCTTGGGGGCCGGGATTGCCCTGGGCGCGGGGGTGGGAACCGCTCTGGGGGCAGCGCTGCACAATGTGGCGCTGGGCGTTTCCCTGGGCGTTGGCCTGGGCGTGGCGTTGGCTATGGCTCTGGGCGCGGTAGGGAGCCGGCGCCGGAAGAACTCCGCCTGAAGGAATCCGGGAAGCGGCTGCGCGCATCGATCCGGATGAGAAGATGAAGCAGGTATGCGTGTAACGGTCGAGAGGCTGCGGCGGGGGATCGTGATCGCCGCGGCTCTGCTGGTTGCGGTGGTGCTGGTTTTCTTTTTCTACGGGCGCTACCGCTTCCAGCATTTCGAGCGGGACCTGCCGGGGCGGCTGGGCGTGAATATCCAGGAGACGGCCAACGGGTTCGTCTTTACCCAGAACAGCCATGGACACGCGCTGTTCACGCTGAAGGCCTCGAAGCAGGTGCAACTGAAGTCGGGGCACGTGCTGCTGCATAACGTGGACATCACGCTGTACGGGCCGCCGGGATCGGGCCGGACGGATCATATCTTCGGCAGCGATTTCGATTACGACCAGAGCCACGGGATGGCAACCAGCCGCGGCGAAGTGGAGATCGAGCTGCAGGGCGCAAGCCAGCAGACGGGCGCCGGAGCTGACCCAACCGGGCAGAACACGATCCGGGTGCGGACCAGCGGGCTGACGTTTGTGCAGAGCACGGGCGAGGCTTCCACCGCCGAGGCGGTGGGGTTCCAGCTGCCGCGCGCGGCCGGGACCAGCGTGGGCGCGGATTACAACTCGAAGACCGGGGTGGTGGTGCTGGAGAGCCAGGTGCACATCACCACCAGCAGCAACGGCAAGCCGGCGGAGATCGAGGCGATCCAGGCAACGCTGGAGCGGGCGTCGCTGCAGGGAGTCCTGGTGCATCCGGCCATGCAGTTCGAGAACGAGAGCGGGAGCGCCGATGCGGCGACGGTATATTTCCGCAAAGACGGGACGACGGAGCGGGTGGACGCGCAGGGCAACGTGCGGATGCGGAACGACGCGGGCGCCACGGTGGATGCGGCGACCGCGCGGATTCTGCTGGATGCGAAGAGCCAGCCGACCCACGCGGACCTGGGCGGCGGGGTAAGGTTTGCGTCGGCGCGCCCGGGCGAGACGATGCACGGGGCGGCGGAGAACGGAACGCTTGAGTTCGCGAGCTACCGGAATCCGCGGAGCGGCATGATGACGGCGCTGCGGCATGCGGAGTTCCGCCAGGATGCGCATTTTGCCGAGGAGACGACCGGGTTGGGGAGCGACGCGCGCGGGCGGGCGGAGCGGACGATGCAGGGGCAAAAACTGAGCCTGGAGTTCGGCGCGCCTGCGCCGGGGCATCCGCCGCAGGCGCAGACAGCGGTGGCGGAAGGGAATCCGGTGGTGACGATGCTGCAGGCGCCGTCGAAGGGGCCGGCGCAGACCACGCGGATTCGCGGAGACCGGCTGGTGGCGACGCTGGGCGAGGACAACGCGCTGCGGGTGCTGGATGGAACCGGGCATACGGAAGTGGACCAGGCGGCGACCGATGGCTCGCGGGATGTGTCGCACGGAGATGTGCTGCATGCGACGTTTGTGCAGCAGGCGGCGCCGGCGCGGAAGGCAGCGGGGCAGCCGGCCGGGCGAGCGAAGGAGGCAGCGAAGAAGACGCCTGCGGGACCGCGGATGGAGACGGTGCTGGAGACGGCGGTGCAGGACGGCAACGTAGCGCTGACGGAAGTCGCTGCGAAAAAGCCGGGAGCGACGACGGAACCGGCGACGCTGACCGGGTGGGCGCAGCACGCGGAGTACACC
>JBAUGH010000674.1:0-5143 GCA_049679565.1 Acidobacteriaceae bacterium | reverse complement strand
GATGTACACGTGGGAAGACCGGGCGCGTGCACAGTCCGAGAAGGCCCAGTCCCTGACCCTGCGGCCGGAAAATACCGCCGGGGTGGTCCGCGCGTACATCGAGCACAAGCTGGGCGAAACGGGACTGCTGCAGAAGCTCTACTACATCGGCCCGCAATTCCGTCGCGAGCGCCCGCAGAAAGGCCGCTACCGGCAGTTCTGGCAAATTGGCGCGGAGGTCATCGGCCCGCCGAGTGCTGGGTCGGAGTCGCCGCTCCGCGATGCCGAAGTCCTCGAAATGCTGTCCTCCCTCCTGGATGCCCTGGGCATTACCGGCTGGACGCTGGTCCTCAACTCCGTCGGCTCCTCTACGGACCGGCCCAGGTACATCGCCGCCCTCCGCGAAGCCCTCGCGCCCGTCAGGGACCAGATGTCCCCCGACAACCAGCGCCGCGCGGAAACCAATCCTCTCCGCGTCCTCGACTCCAAAGACCCCGCCGACGAAGCCATCATCGCTACCCTGCCCAAGATCGCCGACTACCTCGACGACGCCTCGAAAGCCCACTTCGCCGCAGTCCTCGCCGCGCTCGACGCCTGCGGCGTGAAGTATGAAATCAATCCCCGCCTGGTGCGCGGCCTCGACTACTACACCCGCACCACGTTCGAGTTCACACACGGCGGGCTGGGTGCGCAGAACGCCCTGCTCGGTGGCGGACGCTACGACGGCCTTTCGGAAATGCTCGGCGGCCCGAAGGCTCCCGGCATCGGCTTCGCGATGGGCCTCGACCGGCTGATTCTTACCCTGCAAAACCGCGACGCCGAAGCGGCTCCGGCTGAGTCCGGCCATGCGCTGGCCGACGCCTTCGTTGCGCCGCTGGGTGAAGCGATGAGCGCACCGGCATTGGCTCTGGCCCGCGAACTGCGCCGCGAGGGACTCCGCATCGAGCTGGGCGACGGCGCCTTCCGCCTCAAAAAGTCGTTCGAGATCGGGAACAAGCTGGCCCGCGCCATCCTCCTCTACGGCGAAGACGAGCACGCCTCCGGTATCCTGACAGTGAAGCACTTCGCCACCGGCGAGCAGACCAAAATCTCGCGCGGTCAACTCGCGCAGGCATTGCGGTCGACCCAACACTGAGGAAAGCCGATGCTGCGCAAAACAATCGGATTATTGCTCCTGGCCCTTTCTTCGCCCGTCTTCGCGCAGGCGGGCGCAGGACATCCAGCACCGCGTCTGGTGAGTGCCGATCTGCCCGACTACCCGCCAATCGCCTACGCTGCTCGCGTTGCAGGCAGTGTCCGTGTCCGCGTGGAGATAACCGCCGGAAAGGTAACAAGGGCCGAGGTGGCAAGCAAGGACGGGCAATACCCAATGATGTTGGCGAACGCCTCACTGGAAAACGTCCGAACCTGGCATTTTGCCCCTTCGGTGAACGATAGCTTCGTGGTTACCTACACCTATGTCCTCGCGGGCGTTCCCGACGATGCCTGGCGAAACCCGAAGATCGAGATCTCGCCATCACTCGATGTCACCGTTACTGCCAGGCCCCCCGTGGTAGAAGAAGAACGATAGAAGGGACTGTTTTGTTGCTCGACTTTCTAGGCACCCATCAACGCACTCATACCTGCGGCGAACTCCGCGCCGCCGACGCCGGCCAAACCGTCACCCTCATGGGCTGGGTCAACCGCCGCCGCGATCACGGCAACCTCATCTTCCTCGACCTGCGCGATCGCTATGGCATTACGCAGATCGTTCTCGACAAGGAAATCTCACCCGAAGGCCATCCCAAAGCCGAACACGTCCGCCCTGAATACGTGGTCGCCGCCATCGGCAAGGTACGCCTGCGCGGAGCCGACGCCGTCAATCCAAAAATGGTGACCGGCGAGATCGAAGTCGCCGCCACCGAGCTGCTGGTCCTCAACGACTCCAAGGTCCCGCCGTTTTCGCCCGCCGAAGAAGCGATCCAGAACGAGGAAGTCCGCCTCAAGTACCGCTATCTCGACCTGCGGCGCCCGGAGATGGCGCACAACATCGAGATTCGCCACAAGGTGGCCCTTGCGATTCGCGAAACGCTGAACGCCCAGGGCTTCTTCGAGATCGAAACGCCCTTCCTGACTCGCTCCACGCCGGAAGGCGCGCGCGATTATCTCGTCCCCAGCCGCGTGCACCCCGCGCACTTCTACGCGCTGCCGCAGTCGCCGCAGATCTTCAAGCAGATCCTGATGATCTCCGGCCTCGACAAGTATTTCCAGATTGTCCGCTGCTTCCGCGATGAAGATCTGCGCGCCGACCGCCAGCCGGAGTTCACGCAGATCGACCTCGAGATGACCTTCCCCCAGCAGGACACGATCTTCGCGGTTGTCGAAGGCTTCCTGAAGGCCTCGTTTGAGGTCATCGGCGAAAAGATTGCCACGCCCTTCCCGCGCATGACCTACGACGAGGCCATCCGCCAGTACGGCATCGACAAGCCAGACCTCCGCCTGCCGCCCATGACCGACGTCCGCGACGTTTTCACCGCGGAAGAGATTGCGTCGCTGAAGATCGAGCCAGGCCTGCCCATCGTCGCCATCGTGATCCCCGGCAAGCAGCCGATGAGCAATACGCAGAAGAAGGCCTTCGCGCAGGAGATCAACGCCGCCGTCGCACCGGATCTCGCCTTCCTCGACGTCGAACGCCTCGGAACGGCTCCGCAGTATGCCGCACTTGCCCAGCGCATCGATGCCGCAGCCGCGAAGAATTGCGGGCTCGCGAAGATCGAGCCGGAGAACCGCCTCATCGTCGTCTCGCCGCGCGTGGGCGTCGAGGCTCCGCCGCGCGACCCTCTCTGGATTTACAGGAAGGCCGGCCAGCTCCGCCTCGATCTGGCGAAGCGCTTCCAGGACGAGCACAAGGCCTTCGAGAAAAAAGGCGTCGCGGACGATTACAAATTCCTCTGGGTCACCGATTTTCCCTTCTTCGAGTGGGATGAGCAGACGAAGACCTGGACGTTCGCGCACCATCCCTTCACCTCGCCGCACGAAGACGACCTCATCGCGGGGCGCATGGAATCCGATCCCGAAGCCGTCCGCGCTTTGGCGTACGACATCGTGCTCAACGGCCTCGAGCTGGGCTCCGGCTCCATCCGTATCCACCGCCAGGACGTGCAGCAGCAGATCTTCCGCGCCCTCGGCATGTCGGAAGAGGAAGCCAAACTGCGCTTCGGCTTCTTCCTTGAAGCGCTGCAGTATGGAACGCCGCCGCACGGCGGCATCGCGCTCGGCCTCGATCGCCTGGTGATGATCCTCGCCGGCGCCACCAGCCTGCGCGAAGTGATCGCCTTCCCCAAAACCGCGAAAGCGATCGATCTGATGATGGACGCGCCCACCGAGGTCAGCGATGCGCAGCTGAGAGAGCTGCACATTCGTCCCGCCCCGCGCAGCTGATTCAATCTCCGCCGTAAACCATCCGGCGCCGCTGCAACGCAGTCGGCTGACCCACGTCGAAGTGCGTTTCTTCTCCCCAGGACAGGCGCGCGGAAGCCGCTCTGCCATTCGCCGACCCGCTCCCCCCTTCCCAAAAGAAATTCTTAGTGCGGGTCAGAAGCAGCCTGGACCATAAGCGATTCAAAACAAAAGTCGCACAAAATTATGTTGACAATCGTATCGTTGTCGGAGTAGATTGGTGATGGTAACCGTCGACCCAACGGAGGTCTCACATGCGCCGCATCCTCGTCGCAAGCCTGCTCTCCGCCGTCACGCTGGCCGCTTCGGCTGCCACTCCCAAACCCAACAACAACGCTTCTCTCGCCATCACCCCCGCCACTCACCGGGTTTCCACCGGGATTACCGCTCCGCAAATCGAGAATCCCACCACCATCAACATCACCGGCGATGCAAGCCTCGCTTCCTACCCCAACCCGGCCAAAGCCGTTCTCCGGCTCAGCCTTGACCAGACTGGCAAGCCCTCCAACATCCAGTTCGTGCAGTCGCTGTCTCCCACCATGAACGCACGGGTCATCGAGGCGGTCCGCGAATTTCGCTGGCGCCCCGCCACGCTCGACAACCAGACCATCCCCGTCGACGTGGATCTGATCGTCCAGGTCCAGCACTAAAGACCCAGCACTAGGGTCCGGCACTCGAGACCAAGCCTTCATTCCTCAGGTCCTTCGGCCCGCTCTGCGGCATTCGATCGATTGCCGCCACCGGCGATGTGTCTTCAGCCGCCGGCTGCAGATCTGCATCCTCCATTCCGGCGCCTTCCCAGGGCAGCCGGCATGGAGGGTGCCATTTCTTTCGACATCGAGCGTCGGAACCCTGCGCGCCGCCGGCCGGCCCGCTGCCTGCCTGTGTCCCCCGGCTCCAGGTGTTACCCTTGAATCTTGCCAACCCTTTCTTCTGAGGTTCCGGATCGCGTGAAAGCTGTGATGTTTCGCCTTGTGGCCCTGCTGGTTTTTGGGGCATGTTTGCTTCCGCAGCATCCCCTGCTGGCGCAGGTGACCGCGACGGCTCCGGAGGCCGAGGCTCCGCAGTACACCCAGCAGTGGGACTTCTTCGGCGGAGCGGAGTACTCCCACTTCAATCCCAGTCCCGGGGTCGGAGTGGAAGCCATCAACCTGCTCGGCTGGAACGGCAGCGCCACCGCCTGGTTCCGTCCGCTGATGGGCATCGAGGCCAGCGCGCGGGGGCTTTCCGGCAACATGGTCATCCCCGCTAATGCCTATGGGGTTCCGGCGAATCCGGCCATGTCGGAGAAGCTCTTCCTGTTCGGACCGAGCTTCCGCATGCTGCGCAGGCCGCATTATGAGCTCGGCATGCATGGGCTCGTCGGAGCCGCCTATGGCGTGTTCGACTCCGACTTTCCCTCCGGCGTCACGCCGCAGACGGTGGGGATCTACAACGACAAACTCACCCTTGGCCTCGCGGCCGGCGGCTTTGCCGACTATAACCTCGGCCCCCGCCTCGCGGTGCGCTTTGTTTCCGACTGGCAGCCCACGCACTATGGCTTTACCTGGCAGAATGAGTTCGCCGGTTCGGTCGGCATCGTCTACAAAGTCGGTTCCCTGCACATCCGGTAGAACCTCCCGGCCGCCGCATCCGTAAGGTGCGCTGCCTCTATTCCCCGGCTTGCTGCGTTTCTGCCGCCTCGGCCTGCCCGGCCAGGCGCAGTGCATGCCGCGTGGCCGAATAC
>JBAUGH010000673.1:0-5563 GCA_049679565.1 Acidobacteriaceae bacterium | reverse complement strand
GTCCTTACGCCGCCATCGCTTCATCGAAGCGGATCAGCACCTTGTTGTAGCCTTCCACGCGCTTGTCAAACTTCTCGTAGGCCTCGGGCGCATCCTGGATGCGGATATGGTGGCTCACAATCCGCCCCGGGTGCGCCTTCCCCTGCAAAATCAAATCGCGCAGATACTCGTTGTACTTCTTCACCGGGCATTGCCCCATCCCGATCGTCACTGCGTTGTCGAACAGCTGTCCGATCGGCAGCGGATAAATGCCCTGCTTCGCCTGCTCGTCCTTCGCCCCTGGATCGGGGGCCATGTACACGCCGATCAGGCAAATGTTCCCCGCCGGGTTCACGATCTTCGCGCAGTATTCAATCACCTGCGGAGCCCGTTCCCGGCTGGGGTGCGTCTGATCGTGCGCCTGATAGCCTACCGCGTCGATAGCGCAGTCCACCCCGCCCAGCTTCTCCGCCTCGCCCGGCCGCAGACTCGCCAGGTGCTGTTTGTTATGCCGGCGAATTTTTTTGATCTGCTCGACCGGATCGCCCTCTGCGAAGTTCACCGGCGTGGCTCCCAGCTCCTTCGCCTTGTCCAGCCGGCTCTTCACCCGATCCACGACGTAGACTTCCGACGCCCCGCGGATCAGCGAGCAGTGCGCAGCCAGCAGACCCACGGGCCCGGCGCCGAAGATCGCAACCGTCTTGCCCGGAGTCACCGCCGCCAGTTCGGTTGCGTGATACGCCGTGGGGAACACGTCAGACAGCAGCAAAAAGTCGTCCTCATGCTGATCGCCCGGCTTGCCCGGCAGCTTCAGGCAGTTGAAATCGGCATACGGCACCAGCACGTATTCCGCCTGGCCGCCCTGGTACGGTCCCATCCCCGCGTAGCCATAAGCGGCGTGGGGCTGCTGGTTCATCGTCAGGCAGGCATGGGTGTTGCCCCGCGTACAGTTATGGCAGAAGCCGCACGAAACGTTGAACGGCAGCACCACCCGGTCGCCCGGCTGAATACTCCGCACCGCCTCGCCCACTTCCTCGATGACGCCCATGATTTCATGTCCGACAACGGTGCCCCTCTCCAGTGGCGTCCGCCCGTCGAACATGTGCAGATCGCTTCCGCAGATGCCCGATGTGGTCACGCGCAGCAGCGCGTCTGTCGGCTCCTTCCGTTTCGGCTTCGGACGATCGGAAACCGCCATGCGGCGCTCGCCCTCATAGCTGATGGCCTTCATACAGAACTCCTTTTTGGGTTGGGGGATCTACGTGCTTGCGCCGAGGCTGGAACGAGGGCGCAAACCCTCTTCCATCGCGCGCACTAAGAAGTAGGATGCGCCGCAGTGTGCGGAAGCCGCCATCGGCGCGGACCGCGTGAGCAGCGACCGGAACCACGCTGCCTGAGGCCCTGATTCTCCTGCCATCTGTTTGCGCATACCGGGCTCCTGCGCGCGGCGCTCTACCCGGAGCACGCCCGCAGGCCTGGACTTCGGCTCCCGGCTTCTCTAGGTCAGCCGCGCAAACCGCAGCCGCCGCACTTCCCACTCCTCGGTGGAAAACAGCCGCGGCCCCACTTCGATCAACCGGGGGATCATGTTGAAGATCGCCACCGGGCTCCAGCGATGCCCGTCGCGCGCGCGGAATCCCTTCTCGTTCAGGTCGCTGGCGATGCTCGAAAAGGAAAAGTCCTGCACCAGCATCTCCATCATCTGCAGAAGTGCCTGGTTCTCCTGCGGATCCACTTCCAGCCGCTGGCAGTCATCGGAGATGCGCAGCCCAAAGGGAATCTCCTCGTGGAAGACGCCGATCGCGCCGGCCTCTGAATCCGGCAGCTCCCGCCGCCATTCGATCGACACCAGCTGCCAGCCCGCCACCTGCCGCTGCCGCAGAATCTCCTCGCTGAAAGGCCCGGAGATGACATCACGCACCCGCTCGAAATAAGCCATCAGACACCTCCCCACGCGTTCAGGAGCACGCCGGCAGCCACGCTCGGCGGCCCGGGATCGGTCTGCAACCCTCATAGATTCAGCGCGCTCGCAGAAGAAAGGAATGGCCCCTCCCGCGCCCGCCTGTCCACTTGCAGCAACCGCTGTCCGCCCCCGAACAAATGGCGCCCAAGGGGCGAGCTCGCCCCGCCCCGCCGCTGGTTTCCGTGGGTTGCCGCCAGTTCAAGCGTTCGGCTGGCTGTTCGGCCGGCCTTTCGGGCTGGCCTTGGCTCGCTGGCCTTTCGGCTGGCTGTTCGGCTGGCTTTCCGCTGCCCTACTGGTCTTCCACCTGCAGCGTCACCACCTGCGAGCCGCTCACCACGGCGTCCATCGGCAGCGATGCCATCGGGATCGCCGACTCCCCGTTCAGCGCCATGCTCTTGTTCTCCTTCAGCGGCGCCAGCACGTTCGCCATCGACATGGGCAGCGCCGTCAGCGTCCGCCCATCCACCGCCGCCTGCGCTTCCGGCGCCAGCAGCGTGATGTAGAGCTGGTCGCTCGAGTGCACGCTGTTCAGCTGCGCGATCGTTGCCGCCACATCCAGCGGCTGCGCGTTGAACTGCGGCGGCTGCAGCAGCCGATCCAGAGTGCTCCCGTCGCTCACCAGCAGGCGCACCTGCCCTTCCGGCAGATTGGCCGGCAGCCGCACCGGCACCCGCACATTGCGCGGCTCGCCGTGCCACGGCAGCAGCGTCGCTTCCACCGTCACCGTGTCCCCGGGATGCACTTCCATCCGGCTGGTGTGCGCGCCTTCGATTTCCGCCGTCAGACGCCGCGGGATCGACGCCACTTCCAGATCCACGCTCTCGATCGGCGTCCGCCGCGCGGCATTGTCATACAGCTTCTCGAAGCGCTCGCCCAACGCCAGAGCCGTCTGCAGATTCGCCGGCAGCACGTCGGTCGGAGCCACCAGGCTGTTCAGCTTCACCGACGGGAACCCGCTCAGCGTCACCGATCCCTGCACCCGGTAGGTCGTCTGCGCCGAGTAGCCGTTCTCCTCCATCAGCCCCTGGTACACCGCCACCATCACCGCCATCGGCGTGATCTGCGGCTGATCGATCACTTCGAAGTGCAGCGTCTCCCGTTCCTTCTGGTCCGCGCGCGTTGCGCCGTCGCCGGTCACCCGCAGCGTCACCGGGATCATCCGCGCCTGGCGCCCGAAGACGCCCATGATCGCCGACTGCCGGTCTTCCGTAATGGTTCCCACCGTTTCCGTGGTGTTGATGATCTTGAACGCGTCCAGCGGCGAGGCCAGCGTCGCCACTACGTCCGCTTTGGTCATGGGCATCGACACCGGCCCGAACTGGGTGATCGGATGCCCGCACGCCAGCATCCGCTTCGGATCCACGTAGGTCACCGTGCAGGTGGCGGAAATATCGAGGTCGCCCCGCACCAGCACCGCGCTCACCGCCGAGCCGGGAATCAGCGGATCGGGCTGCTTCTCGTTGCTCTCAGAACCACCGACGCCTTCCACCGGCGTCAGCCCTGCAGGCGCGTACTTCTTCCACATCTCCAGCGCGGAGGCGCTGAATCCACTGAACACCAGCGGCGTCTCCATGGGCTGAATCAGATTGCCGGCAAATCCCGCCGCCCATCCATCGCCGCCCCCCGCACTGTCCACCGCCGCTGCAGCAGGACGCAGTCCTGCATTCCGCAGCCCAGCCTGCGCCACTTCCGTCTCCGTGGCCTGGCTCTCGTTCTCCACGCCCAGCATGTCGGCGATGGGAGTAATCCCCGCAATCGGCTCTTTGCTGAATTGCCCGATCCGGTACGACAGCGCACCCACCAGCCGCCCGTCGATGTATACCGGGCTGCCGCTCATGCCGGCCACTACCCCCGTGTAATCCGGCTTGGCGCCTTCCAGTCGCGCCAGGATCATGTCCATGCGCGGCCCGATGGCGTTGCGCAGGACTCCGAGAATTTCAACCCCCATCGGCTCCGGCTTCGTGCCCTGAAAAACTGTATAGGCGACGCCCTGCTGCCCTGGGCGGATTTCGCTCAGGGGAAAGAACTTCGTGACCGATGGCGGATTGGGCGGCAGACTCGCCAGGGTCGCCGGCTGCGCGCCGGTGACCTGCGTCTGCGCACAAAGAAACGCGGGGGCCGTCAAAACAACAACAGCTGCCGCGAAAGAGATATCTTTCAGGTGTCGAACCACGTCCATAGACTAAGCCGCTTCTGCACTTGCCGCCAGGGGTTCGGCGGCCCCAAGATGATTCCAGAGGTTTTCCATGAGGGATTCCCGCCTGCGTTGCCCGGTTTATGCTGCTGCCGCCCTGCTGCTCTTTCAGACGCTTCTACCCGGCCAGGGGTTATGGGGCCAGCAGTCCGGACAAAATCAGTCCACCCCGCAAAATCAGACCCAGCAGCAACAACAGCAGCCGCAACCCACCGATCAGACCGCCCCGGAAGCCGGCGGCCCCGGCAACGACAACGGGCCCATTGCCATTCCCAAAAAGGCCCCGGCCGCGCCGCCCCCGCCGCCGCCCACCACGATCAAGAACCCGCCCGGGCTCGGCAACCTCTCCCTGCGCGTCGATGTCCCGGTGGTCAACGTCGACGTCGGCGTCCTGACGGACAAGACTCACCAGTTCATCCCCAACCTCAAAGAGGACAACTTCCGCGTCTACGAGGACGGCGTGCCCCAGGAGATCGTCTCCTTCCGCCAGGTCAAGGCGCCCATCACCGCGGTGCTTCTGCTCGAGTTCGCCAACACCAACTTCAACTTCATCTATGACATGTGGACCGCCGCGGTGTCGTTTACGAACCAGCTTCAGCCCAACGACTACGTGGCCGTCGTCACCTACGACATGCACACCACCATCCTGACCGATTTTACCCAGAACCGGATGCTGGTCCAGCAGGCCATCGAGTCCCTGCGGATGCCGACGTGGGACGAAACCAACCTCTTCGACGCCCTCTACGAAACCCTCGACCGGCTCAGCCGCATCGACGGCCGCAAATACATCATCCTGATCTCGTCCGGCCGCGACACTTTTTCCAAAATCACCCTCGATAAAATCCTGCAGAAGGTCAAAGAGACGCCCAACGTCACCATCTTCTCCATCGCCACCGGCGGCTCCGGCTACATGGGCGGCGGCGGCTTCGCCGGCGGCCGCATGAACTCCATCACCATGCTCCAGGCCCAAAATCAGCTCCAGACCTTCGCCCGCATGACCGGCGGCATGTATTTCGAGCCCCGCTTCGAGGCGGAGTTCCCCGATATATTCACCGAGATCAACGCGTCCATCCGTAATCAGTACCAGATTACGTACAAGCCCTCTAACATCAAGATGGACGGTACTTACCGCCGCATCCATGTCGAACTGGTGGACGACGAAGGACATCCCCTGCGCATGCAGGACGAGAAGCACCACAACGTTAAATACGACATCATTGCCCGCGACGGCTATAAAGCGAAGCAACAGGTGGAGTAATGCCTCATTGCCGGAGGCGCGCCATCGCGTGCGGCGTGTCGTTCTGAAACCGCCAGTACAAAAGTTTCAGTACCGCCGTCATGGGTAATGCTCCAATGGGGCAGTTCGCCGTTGTGGGTCCTTCCATGGAAGTGTTATAGATTGAGTCGTTGCCCGGGCGTCATACTAC
>JBAUGH010000672.1:0-3013 GCA_049679565.1 Acidobacteriaceae bacterium | reverse complement strand
GTACCAGGAGCCGTCGGAATTTTGCGCCCCCACCACAAAATTCAGGTTCTTCTCCGCGATGGCGCCGTATCGCTCGTCAGAAAAATCCCTGGCCGCGCATGTAAGAAGAAACGCCCTGTACGCACTTGCGTTAACCACCCCTCCCCGATCTTCAGGATCCGGCGTGTAGGCGCAGGTGGACGCAGTTGCCGATACGGGATTGTCCCCGTAGTCCAGACGCGCATGCTCAGCGATCGACCGCATGATATCGAACCACTGCCCCTTGCCATCGATCCGATAAACTTCCCGGAACGCCTCGTACACGTAAGGCAGCGTCGTGATCATAGGCGTGCCCTGCTTCATGGTGCCGGTGCGCGTTTCCCAGTTGAATGGATAGCCCCATCCGTACCGCTCAAATCCCGGAGAGCGGGTCTCCCGCAAAACCTCGAGAAAGTGAACCGCCCGACTGTAGTACGGCTCCCGTCCCAGCACCCCCGCCAGAAACGCGAATCCCATCGCATAGTGAGCATCGGCAATAGGGAACCTGTCGCGCTTCCAGAACAACCGTCGCGCGGACGGCACAAAGGCTTCCGAAAAAATCATCGGCGCAACGGCCATCGTTCCCAGCAACCGGTGCTTGTAATAAAGCGCTTTCGCCGCGCCGCCCAGGGGACTCGCAAAGTAGCTCTGATGATCCCAGGATGTTTCGCCATAGCGATCCAGCCACGCGACAAACCGCAGGACCAGGGCCTGCACCTTGTCTCCGGTCTGCCCGCTGTTCATCAGTGCTTCATCCACAGCGCTTCCCCTTTAGCCTGGCTTTACTTCAAAGCTGTCGACGCGCTGCAGTCGGAACAGTGACCGGAAAATCACCCGCAGCTTCGCCATTTCCTCTTTCCGGTGAAAGCGCATCAGCTCGGGTGACACGGGTCGCTTCATTCGGCGCAAGAACGCCGACAGGTAGCCCGCGTACAGCGCGACGCCCTGCAGCAGATAGGGCTTCTTCGTGGTTCGATACAGCACCCGGATAATCTCCCACAAAGGGTGGTTTCCCAGATAGTAGTCCTTCTCCCCATAGGAAAAGGCCGAGGCCAGGGGAGAGCGCTCTGCCGTGCCCAGGCTGCGATAGTGGAAGAATGATTTCTCGCGATAGGAGCGGGTCTTCCAGCCCTTCATCCGGGCCGTGGTCACCGCGATCCAGTCCACCCCTCCTGCCTTGTTCGGGACATAGCCGCCGATCTCCTCAAAACAGCGGCGCCGGAAGAGCTGGCACCCGCCGGCCACGTGATTCTGCCCCTCAAAGCTGTCGGTGGCAGAACTGTACCCATCCTCCTGAAATACCGTGCCCGCGACCCCGAGACGGTCATCCTGTTCGAATTTACCGATCAGGAAATCGAAGTAATCCTCATCGAATGAGACGTCCGAATCGATGTTCCCGATGACCTCATAGGACATTCCCTGCAGCCGTTCCAGCCCGGCGTTGACCGCGTACACCTTGGCTGCGAAACTGCGGTCGCGGTGCATGGCTAAATCCACTCGCTCGATCCACGGATGGTCCGGTAAATAGCGGTCAACGATGCCGGCTGTTCCATCCGTCGATCCGTCATTGACGATCACCCACTTCAGCGGCGGGAGAGTCTGACGGATCATCGACTGAATCAGTGTCTCGATGTGCCGTTCCTCATTGCGCGCCGGCGTAATTAACACATAAGGCACACGACTCATGATCGCTTCCTCTCCTGGGTCTCTGTATCCGGGTGAAACACCGCTGTCGTTTCGCCGGTGCTTCTAAGTGACGTTCCGCCAGTACTCCAGCATCGACTGCAGGGTTTGCGTCAGTGTCATGCGCGGCTTCCAGCCCGTATCCCGCATGACCTTCTTCGTGCTTCCAAAAATGATCTTTTCATCGGAAGGTCGCATCAGCCGCGGCACCGGCAGCACTCTGGCCCTGACACCCGAAAGCTGGATCGCGGTACGCAGAAGCTCGCTCATCCTGTACGTTCTGTCGGCGCAGAGATTGTAGGTCTCTCCGTGCCTGCCCTTCATTGCCGCCATGTAAAAACCCAGCACCGTGTCCCGAACATCCATGAAAGCGCGCCGAGGCTGCAGATTGCCCACCTCGATCACCGGCGGCTGCAGACCCTTCTGAATTCGAACCAACTGCCGCACGAAGTCCGAAGGCGCATCATTCGTTTTTCCGGGCCCGGTTGTGTTAAACAGCCGGATCGTCACGACTGGCAGCCCGTAATCCAGAAAGTACTGCTTCCCCAGCAGATCCACGCATAGCTTACTGATGCCGTATGGATGAAGAGGGTGAAGCGGCTGATCTTCTGTGACCGGAATTGCCGACGCCGGCACATTGCCATACTCGGCGCTCGAACAGGCTGAGACGATGACTGGCGGCTTACTGCTGCATCGGGCCGCCTCGAACAAATAAAGAGACCCCATGATGTTCGAATCGAAGGTCTCGACCGCATCGGCCCACGACACCGTAGGCAGGCTTTGTGCCGCCAGATGAAACACGTGGGTTGGCTGACACGCCTGAAAAATCTGCTGCACGCGCTGGCCGTTCCGCAGGTCGCACTGGACAAACGACAGTCCCGCTTCGCTTTCCGGTGCAGACCAAGCGTGGAGTCGGTAGGTTCCTGTGACGGCCCACCCTTTCGACCGCAGAAACCTTACCAGGTGAGAGCCGATAAAGCCTTCAGCTCCAGTTACCAGAGCAGTATTCTTCAATATTCTTCTCTCAGGATTCGTGACCTGTGTTGGAGCAGCCCCGCGTGGTAATCAGGGCGTTTGCGCATAAACTTCGGACCGCTCTCGAGCCAGCGACTTATCGTAGGTGGCTTCTGGTTCATAGGCCACAACGTGGCTGCCTCGCTGCGAGAAACCGATCGGGATACAGAGCAGCTTTTTCAGGCTTTGCCGAAGAGCTTCGCGCTGTTCCGGTTTGACGAAGAACAACATGAACCCGCCCCCGCCCGCTCCCAGCAGTTTGCCTCCCAGAGCCCCGGAGCGCAGGCCAGTCTCATAG
>JBAUGH010000671.1:0-3816 GCA_049679565.1 Acidobacteriaceae bacterium | reverse complement strand
GGCGGCGCGGGCCTGGTGGCGGCTGGCGTCGTCCGGAGCGCGAAGAATCGACGAGGGATGGACGGTGGCAAGGAGCGGCGGCAGCCCCTCGTGATGCAGGATGCGGCCGCGCTCCTGAGTGACGCGGAAGGCGCGGCCGAGGAGAGCCTGAGCAGCAGTGGCTCCGAGGCAGACGACCATCTCCGGCTGGATTTCCTCGAGTTCGGCGTCGAGCCAGGGGCGGCAGGCGGCGATTTCGCGGGCGCTGGGTTTTTTGTGGATGCGGCGCCTGCCGCGCGGCTCCCATTTGAAGTGCTTGACGGCGTTGGTGAGGTAGACATCGGCGCGGTCGATGGCGGCTTCCTCGAGGCAGCGGTCGAGGAGCAGGCCGGCGGGGCCGACAAAGGGCCGGCCTTCGAGGTCTTCGCGGTCGCCGGGCTGTTCGCCGAGCAGGATAAGCCGAGCCGCCGCATTGCCCTCGCCGAAGACGGTCTGGGTGGCGTCCTCGCAGAGGGGGCAAGCGCGGCAGTTGCGCGCTGCTTCGCGGAGACTGGCGAGATCGCGATGGCGGGGGAGAAAGCCGGCTGCGGAGCCGGGGGAGATTTGAGTGAGGCTGGCCATGTTTTTCTCTGCTCCATTAGATGCGCGCAACAGCGCGAGGCGAGCAGGCAACGTCCGGACATCGGGTGAATCTCGCGTGGTTCGGGCCGCACCCGGAAAACGCTTCGCATCCTACTGAGACAGCAACACAAGAGCCGGCCGCTGGAGGGAGCGGCCCGAACCCCGGGTAGAGGAGAGCAATTTATGAAGGTTTTTTCCGCGAACATCGACAATCTTCGCAAGCTGTACATCAATCAGCTGCAAATGCTGCTGTCGACCGAACAGCAGATTACGGAAGCGTTGCCGAAGATGATCGACAAGGCGACAGACGCGCAGCTGAAGCAGGCCTTTCAGTCGCACCTGCAGGAGACGAACGAGCACGTGCGCAGGCTGGAGCAGATTTTGAACCAGGCAGACGGCGAAGCCAAAGCGGTGAAGTGCAAGGTGATGGCGGCGCTGGTAACCGAGACCGAGGACATGGTGAAAGACGCGGCCGACGAGGCGGTGCTGGATGCGGCGCTGATCTCGGCGGGGCAGCGCGTGGAGCACTACGAGATGGCCACTTACGGCGCGGTGCGGCGCTGGGCGCAGCTGCTGGGGCAGAGCGCCCATGCCGAGCTTCTGGACAAGACGATCAAAGAAGAGGGCCACGCGGACCATCTGCTGACAGAAATCTCGGAGCGGGTGAACCCGTACGCGCAGAAGGCGGCGTAGGGTTTCTTCGCAGAGAACAAAGAGAGGCCGGGCCGAAGGGCTCGGCCTTTTTAGCTATACCGGAACGGTTGGGTTGCGGCGGGGGCGGCGGTTGGCCTGGAGGATCTTCTTGCGCAGGCGGAGGGATTTGGGGGTGACCTCGACCATCTCCTCGTCGGCAATGAATTCGATGGCCTGTTCGAGGTTGAGGAGGCGGGGGGGCGCGAGGCGGATGGCGTCGTCGGCGGTGGAAGCGCGCATGTTGGTGAGCTTCTTCTCGCGGACGACGTTGACGTCGAGGTCGTTGTCGCGGGAGTGTTCGCCGATGATCATGCCTTCGTAGACCTCGACGCCGGGCGGAGTGAAGAGGACGCCGCGGTCCTCGAGGCCTTCGAGCGCGTAGGCGGTGGTGAGGCCGGGGCGGTCGGCGACCAGCGCACCGGTGGGGCGCTGGGGGATTTGTCCCTGGTGAGGCATGTAGCCGTCGAACAGCGAGTTCATGACCATGGTGCCGCGGGTTTCGGTGAGCAGGTCGCTGCGCAGGCCGATGAGGCCGCGGGAGGGGACGCGGAATTCGAGGCGGACGCGGCCGTAGCCGTGGTTGTGCATCTTGACCATCTCGCCGCGGCGCGGGCCGAGGCGCTCGATGACGGTGCCGATGAAGTTTTCGGGGATATCGATGGTGAGGTGCTCGAGGGGCTCCATGAGCTTGCCGTCGATCTCCTTCGTAACGATCTCGGGGCGGCCGACCATCAGCTCGAAGCCTTCGCGGCGCATCATCTCGATGAGGATGGCGAGCTGCAGTTCGCCGCGCCCGAGGACTTTGAAATTGTCGGGCGAGCCGGTCTCTTCCACGCGGATGGAAACGTTGGTGAGCAATTCCTTTTCGAGGCGCTCGCGGAGATTACGGGAGGTGACGAACTGGCCTTCGCGGCCGGCCATGGGCGAAGTGTTCACGGCGAACTGCATGGCGATGGTGGGCTCGTCGATGATGATGGGCGGCAGCGGCTCGGGGGTCTCAGCGCTGGTGATGGTTTCGCCGATGGTGATGCCTTCGACGCCGGCGATGGCCACGATGTCGTCGATTTCGGTGGCTTCGATTTCGACCCGCTTGAGACCGCTGAAGCTGAACATTTTGGTGATGCGGGTTTTATGCAGCGAGCCGTCGCGTTTGGAGATGGCTACGTCGTCGCCGGTGTGCAGGGTTCCCTGAAAGACGCGGGCGATGGCGAGGCGGCCGAGGTAGTCGGAGTAGTCGAGGTTGGTGACCTGGATCTGGAGAACGCCGGTGGGATCGCCCATGCCTTTGGGGATGGTGGTGTGGATGGCTTCGAAGAGCGGCGCCAGATCGGAGCCGGGCACTGCAGGGTCGGTGCTGGCCTGGCCGAGCTTGGCGTTGGTGTAGAGGACAGGGAAGTCGAGCTGATCCTCGGTAGCGTCGAGATCGATGAAGAGGTCATAGACCTCGTTCAGGACTTCCTGATGGCGCGCGTCGGGGCGATCGATTTTGTTAATGACGAGGATGGGCGGCAGCTTGGCTTCGAGGGCTTTGGAAAGGACGTAGCGAGTCTGGGGCAGGGGGCCTTCGGAGGCATCGACGAGCAGCATGACGCCGTCGACCATTTTGAGGGCGCGCTCGACTTCGCCGCCGAAGTCGGCGTGGCCGGGGGTGTCGACGATATTGATTTTCTCCCCTTTGTAGGAGACGGCGGTGTTCTTGGCGAGGATGGTGATACCGCGCTCGCGCTCCAGCTCGTTCGAGTCCATGACGCGCTCGGTGAGGGTTTCGTTGGCGCGGAAAGTTCCGGCCTGGCGCAGGAGCTGATCGACGAGAGTGGTCTTGCCGTGGTCGACGTGGGCGATGATAGCGATGTTGCGAATGGTGCTCACAGAGAGATCCTGAATCGTTCGGGTTGTTCGCCAGGGTGGCGGAGTTGTTGGTTCGAGGCGAGCCGGCAGGGGTTACAGAATTGCGGAAGTTGCGCGACTGCGGCAAACCGAAGCGGACTGCGGGCGGCTGCCGGCACTCTTCTCTTTAAGTTTAGCAAGGATGGGCAACGCCGCCTGGGTCCCGCCGCGTCCTCCTTGTAGAGGGGTTGGGGCATTCAGGTCCAGGAGGGAACTATGCGTGCATGGATTCATCGGACAATCGGCGGCGGAGCCGGTCTGGCGCTGGCGTTGGCAGCCGGCGCAGTTTGGGGACAGAGTCAGACGCCCGCCACGAACGATCCAACCCCGTCGCAGCAGAAGACCATTCAGATGGTGCAGGCCCAGGCCACCCTGGATACCACGCTGGACGCCAAGAAGGCGAAGCAGGGTGAGGCTGTAAAAGCGAAGCTGCAGGAGAAGGTGCAGATTCCGAACCAGCAGGCGCTGCCGAAGAACACGGTGTTGGAAGGGCACGTGGATCAGGTGATGCCTTCGGAGAACAAGAGCGACTCCACCGTGGTGATCACTTTCGACAAAGCAAAACTGAAAGATGGAAAAGAGCTTCCGATCAAGGCTACGGTACTGCAGGTTTCCGAGCCGGCGCTGATGCAGCAG
>JBAUGH010000670.1:0-6263 GCA_049679565.1 Acidobacteriaceae bacterium | reverse complement strand
AGGCAGCGGACGCGATTCCTCCAGCGAAGAAGGATGCGAAGGCCGACAGCGTGAAGCAGGAGCCGGTGGAGTGCGATGTGGAGCGGTACTTCGTGGCACCGGATGGGAAGACGATTGCGATCGTGGTACGCGATCCGGAGACGCCGGGCGAGAAAAAGGAGCACGATGACAAGGCTGACGCGGTGCTCGTGAACCACAATCCGCATGGGTCGCGGCTGTATTTTCTGGATCCGGCGAGCGGGAAAATTACGCCGACGGCGGTAGCTCCGGATGTGGGACGGGTGGCGTGGGACCGGCAGAGCGACAAGCTGCTGGCGATTGCCGAGGGAATGAACGATGTGGGGGATCTGGCGCCGGCAGGGACGGCGTGGGTGGTGACGGTGAGCGATCCGGCGCACCCGTTGCAGTTGAAGTCGATCCCGGCGACGGTGGGTGTGGCGACGTGGTCGCCGGATGCGAGCCGGATCTATTTTTTGGCGCAGAGCCAGGCGGATGCTCCGCCGGGGTACGAGGATCTTTACCAGTACACAGTGGCGGATGGGGCGATTCGGGATCTGACGAATGGGTTCATAGGCAGCCTGGGGCATGAAGAGCCGTTGTTCGAAGGCAATGCGGTGCTGGAAGCGGCCGAGCTGGGCATGCGTTCGACAGAGCTGCGGTTTGTGGATGGGCGGCCGGACCCGCTGACGTTTGGGACCGCGACAGTGTCGCAACTGAACACGAACGCGAAGCAGACGGGCTGGGTGTGGCTGGGGTCGTCGGGGGATAAGGTGCCGGCGATTTATTACGCGTCGCAGCTGGGCGGAGCGGCGGCGGCGCTGAAGACGCCGGATCTGCTGCCGGCAGCATGGACGGAAGTGGCAGCGCAGCGGGTGACGTGGAACAACGATGGGAGGACGATCGAGGGACTGCTGACGTTGCCGCCGGAAGCCGCACAGCACAAGGTTCCGCTGATTGTGGATGTGCACGGCGGCCCGACGGGAGCGTTCGAGGACAACTGGAGCGCGCTGACGGAGTTTCTGCTGGGACAGGGATGGGCGGTACTGCGGACGAATCCGCGGGGGAGCACGGGCTACGGAGCGGCGTTTGCGGCGGCCAACAAGAACGACATGGGCGGGGCCGATTATCGGGACATCATGGCGGGGGTGGATGCGGTGATCGCCAGGTATCCAATTGACGCAGGCAAGATGACGCTGATGGGATACAGCTACGGCGGGGAGATGGCGGCGTTCGTGGAGGGGAGGACGGATCGCTTTAGGGCGATCGTGAGCATGGCGCCGGTGACCGACCAGGAGAGCGAGTACGGGACAGAGGGCGGGTCCTACTACGACCGCTGGTTCTACGGCGGCTATCCCTGGGAGCACGCGGAGAGCGCATGGCGGCAGAGCGCGCTGGCGGATGCAGCGAAGGCGAAGACGCCGTTTCTGCTGCTGCAGGGGGAGGCGGACCGGACCGATCCGCTGGGGCAGAGCCTGGAAATGTATCGGGCACTGCGACAAATGGGGGTGGATGTGGAGCTGGTCGAGTATCCGAGAGAGGATCACGGACCACTGGCGCAGGGGATTTTCGGAAATCCCAGCCCGGAGGCGTGGCATGGGTTCGATGGGCGGCAGCGGATTGTAACGTTTATTCAGAAGGCGTTTGGGGGGTAAAACAGAGGGCAGAGAAAGGGTACAGGAACGATTTGCTTGCCGGAGGATTCCCCCTTCGCGGCTCCGTTTCGGACTTATCTACTCCCAAGGATGACACTTGTTTTCTAATCCCCGATTCGCTCAGGCGAAGAGGTTCTGTTCCTGGTCTTCCGTGGGAGCATCGGCGAAATGGAGGTCGGGGAGGTCTTCGACGGCGCGGCGGAGAGATTGCTCCCAGCGGGCGTGGATGGCCTGGAGCTCGGGGTCGGCCGGGCCAAATTTGCGGTAGCAGTCGAGGACCAGCGAGTCTTTGCGGTAGAGCAGCAGCTCGATGGGCGGGCCGATGGCGCCGTTGGAGCGCATGGTGGCGTCGAAAGAGAGCAGGGCGTATTTAGCAGCGACCATGAGGCTGGTGGAGCGAAAGACGATGCCGCGGTCGAGGAGGGGGCGGCCATACTTGTACTCGCCGAGCTGGAGGAAGGGCGACTCCTCAGTGGCGGAGATGGGATTGCCCTGGGGGTAGATCATGAAGAGCTCGGGCTGTTGGCCGCGGACCTGGCCTCCGAGGAGCAGGTGGACATTGAAGGAGTAGTTGTCGCGCTCGAGGGCAGCGCGATCGAGTTCGGCAACCTGGCGGACGCACTCGCCCAGCTCGCGGGCGGCGTCGTACATAGAGCGGACGCGGGCGAGGCCGTCGCCGGCGGTGAAGGAAGCGCGGGCGAGATTGATGACCGACTGGCTGAGAGAGAGGCTGCCGCTGGAGAGAACGACAAAGGCGCGCTCGCCCGGCTGTGAGAAGATATGCATCTTGCGCGCGGTGTTGAGGTCGTCGAAACCGGCGTTGGTACGCGAGTCGGATGCCATGACCAGGCCTTCCTGGGTCATGATGCCAAGACAGTAGGTCATGCGGGCAGTGCGCTCTCCCGGGGGATGTGACGTGCTGTTCTGCCATTGTGACAGTTTTCGGGCGGGGATCAAAGAGAAGAAGGAAACAGGCGGACCAACGCGCGCGGGGCTGCAGCCATCTTACGAGCACCGTGCAGCACAACAGGAGGGCTCATGCTCCTTCGACTGGGGTATGACATGCAGTTTGAGGCGCCGGAGGCGATTGCGTGCGTGGCACAGCTGCGGATTCACGCGTCGCGCGCGGCGGGGCTGCGGGAGGCGGACACGGTGCGGCTGGAGCCGGCGATCGCAGCGGAGGAGTACACAGACTCGTTCGGCAACCGGTGCACGCGGTTTCTGGCGCCGGCGGGGACGCTGCGGCTGAGCGCGGCGACACTGTTCGAAGACGCGGGGCTGCCCGATCCGGTGAATCCGGCGGCGATGGTGCGGCCAATTGCGGAGCTGCCCGCGGAGACGCTGCGATTTCTGCTGGGGAGCCGGTACTGCGAGGTGGACCGTCTGGCGGCGACAGCCTTCGATTTGTTCGGCGGGACGGTGAACGGGTGGCCGCGGGTGCAGGCGGTGTGCGACTGGGTGCAGAGCCACGTGACGTTCGGCTACGGGTTTGCGCGTCCGACCAAAACTGCGCTCGATGTGTATACGGAGCGGCAGGGGGTGTGCCGGGATTTTCAGCATCTGGCGATTACGTTTTGCCGGGCGCTGGGGATTCCGGCGCGGTATGCCGCGGGGTATCTGGGGGACATCGGGATACCTCCGGCTCCGTACCCGATGGATTTCAGCGCGTGGTTCGAGGTGTATCTGGAAGACCGGTGGTGGGCGTTCGACGCGCGACACAACACGCCGCGGATGGGACGGATCCTGATGGCCACGGGGCGGGATGCGGCGGACGCGGCGTTCTTCACGTCGTTCGGGACGGCGAACCTGACGAGCTTTCTGGTGATTTCGGAAGAAGTGAAGTGAGGTCACCGGTGGAGTCCCACTCAAGCCAAAACAAGGCTTGAATGGGGCACCCAGCGACACTTTTCGTTTGAGAAGCCAGGGGCTGCGGGGCGGGGGTATACTGGCCGCCTCCTCCCGGTTCACCCAGTTCCCGGCACTCCCCGGAAGATAATCCGAAAGAAGAAAGCAAGAGGGAAAACCATGGCCACTTACCTGATTCAGGTTTCGTATACGACCGCGGCAGTGGCTGCGTTCGTCGCCAACCCGCGGGACCGCACGGATACGATTCGCAAAGCGATCGAGTCGGTTGGCGGGAAGCTACACAGCATTTATCTCGCCTTTGGGGATTACGACGTGGTGGGGCTGTTCGATGCGCCCGACAACGTGAGCGCCGTGGCGTTCGCGGCGGCGATCAAGGCGGGCGGCGCGTGCAAAGCGGTGAAGACCACTCCGCTGCTCAGCGCTGCGGAAAGTCTTGCCGCGCAGAAGAAGGCGGCGTCGGTCAACTACAAGTCAGTGACGTCGAAGAAGTAAGAACGCAGGGGTTAGGGATCAGGGATTAGGGAGGCTTCTGGTCCGATTCCCTGGTTCCTGCCCTTTCCTGATTGCTCGGCAGAGGGCCCAAGCCTCACGGACGCAGTTTTCGGTAGCACACGCAGAATGCGACGCCGCCCATCAGGAATGCGCACGCAGGAGCGGCGATGAGCCCCCACTCGCCAGCTTCTCGCGGGAGGCGCGCGGTCAGCAGGATGCCGAGGAAGAATCCCGCCACGGTTGCGACAAGAGCAACCGAAGCGGACAGAAACAGCGGGAAGACGTATCGCTGACGGCCGTTTTCATCGGTTGGATCGATGCTACGCGGCTGGGCGACGGGAGTGAATCCCCCACCGGGGAATTCTTATCGCTTCCCGGCGCTCGAGAGTTTGGCTTCGGCTTCGCGCATGACCTCGTTGGCGCGCGCGTATTTCCCGGGATGATCGCCGGCTTGGTTCCAGAGTTCCTGGCCGCGCTGGAGTTCCTGCTGGGCCGCGGCGGTGTCGATCTCCTCGGGCTTCTGGGCAAATTCGGCGAGGATGGTCACGCGCTCGGGGAGGACTTCGACGAAGCCGCGGGCGACCGCGTACCGCTGGTCGCCTGCCTCGCCGCCGTGGATGCGGACTTCGCCGGCTCCCACTTCGGAGAGCAGCGGCGCGTGGCCGTACAGAACTTCGAGATAGCCGTTCCTGGCGGGAATCTCGACGGCGTCCGCAGCCTGATCGACGAGGATGCGGTCGGGGGTGACGAGACGAACTTTGAGCTGCCCGGCCATGGCTATCTCGTGACCGCCTTCAGTTTTTCGGCTTCTTCCAGCACTTCTTCGATGGTGCCGCGCATGTAGAAGGCCTGCTCGGGGACGTCATCATGCTTGCCTTCGATGACTTCCTTAAAGCTGCGGACGGTATCGGCGATTTTGCAGTAGCGGCCGGGAATGCCGGTGAACTGCTCGGCAACGTGGAAGGGCTGGGAGAGGAATTTCTGCACCTTGCGGGCGCGAGAGACGGTGATCTTGTCGTCTTCAGAGAGCTCGTCGATACCCAGAATGGCAATGATGTCCTGCAGATCTTTGTAGCGCTGGAGGATGCGTTTGACGCCCTGGGCGACGTCGTAGTGCTCCTGACCGACGACCCGCGGGGTGAGGATTCGGGAGGTGGACCCGAGCGGGTCGACGGCGGGATAGATGCCGAGCTCGGAGAGCGGACGGGAGAGCACGGTCGTCGCGTCAAGGTGAGCGAAGGTGGTGGCTGGAGCGGGGTCGGTGAGGTCGTCGGCGGGAACGTAGACGGCCTGGACGGAGGTGACCGATCCACGCTTGGTGGAGGTGATGCGCTCCTGGAGCTCGCCCATTTCAGTGGCGAGGTTGGGTTGGTAGCCGACGGCGGAGGGCATGCGGCCGAGCAGGGTCGAGACTTCGGATCCAGCCTGGGTGAAGCGGAAGATGTTGTCGATGAAGAGGAGGGTGTCGGCGCCTTCCTCGTCGCGGAAATACTCGGCGACGGTGAGGCCGGTGAGGGCGACGCGGAGGCGCGCGCCGGGGGGCTCGGTCATCTGGCCATAGATAAGGGCGGCCTTGGATTTGGAGGGATCCTTGAGATTGATGACGCCGGACTCCTGCATTTCGAGCCAGAGGTCGTTGCCTTCGCGGGTACGCTCGCCGACGCCGGCAAAGACGGAGAAGCCGCCGTGCTTGGTGGCGACGTTGTTGATGAGCTCCATGATGACGACGGTTTTGCCCACGCCGGCGCCGCCGAAGAGTCCGATTTTGCCGCCTTTGAGGAAAGGCTGGATGAGGTCGATGACCTTGACGCCAGTCTCGAACATCTCCTCGCTGGTGGACTGCTCGTCGAAGGCGGGCGCGGGGCGATGGATGGGCATGCGCTTCTTCGCGTTGACGGGGCCAAGCTCGTCGACGGGCTCGCCGATAACGTTGAGCACACGGCCGAGGGTGGCAGGGCCGACGGGGACGGAGATGGGGCCGCCCTGGTCGATCGCTTTCATGCCGCGGACCATGCCTTCGGTGGCTTCCATGGCGACGCAGCGGACGCGGCCTTCGCCGAGGTGCTGCTGGACCTCGAGGATGACGTTGATGGGGGTGGGGACCGTGAAACCGTCGCTGACCACGCGCAACGCCTGGTAGATGGGAGGCATGGTGGCCTCCTCGAACTGGACGTCGACTGCGGGACCCGAAATCTGAATGACTCTGCCGATGTTTTCTGCCATTTTCTCTGTTTCTCTCTAGACCGCGGCTGC
>JBAUGH010000669.1:0-3075 GCA_049679565.1 Acidobacteriaceae bacterium | reverse complement strand
GGATGAACGGGAACGCGCGGCCGCGCATGAATCCGGAGATGCGGCCCAATGGGCGGCCGGGGCAAGCGCATTTGCCGCAGTGGCTGGCGCAGCACCAGAACCTGACGCCCCAGCAGCAGGAAAATCTGCTGCGCCGGGAGCCGGGGTTCAACCGGCTGGCGCCGGAGCAGCAGCAGCGCATCCTGAACCGCCTGCGGTCGCTGGATGCGCGGACCCCGGAGCAGCGCGAGCGGACGGCGGCCCGCAACGAGATGTTCGAGCGGCTTTCGCCGGAGCAAAAGCAGGACGTGCGCGGAGCTGCGCAGGCGATGGCCATGATGCCCCCGGCGCGTCAGGCGATGATGCGGCGCGCGTTCAACGACCTTCGCCAGATTCCGCCGGACCAGCGGCAGGAGATTCTGAACTCGGCGCGGTTCTCGCATACCTTTACGCCGCAGGAGCGGCATGTCCTGGGAAGCTTTCTTTCGATCGAGCCGTACGATCCGAGGTGAGGCAGGGTTCCGGGATCAACGCCAGGGTAAGGGGGCGCTCCATGCGGAGCGCCCCTTTGTGTTCCAGCGGCGCTGGCTTAGGGCAAGAGGCCGAGAGTTGTTACCGGCGTCACAGGGAGGAGATCATCGGACGGTTGGCGGAAGCCAGGCTTTCATTAAGATTAACGTCGTAGCTCATGGAAGAAAAACAGGCGCGAGAGGTTGCCAGGCGGATCGCTCAGGGACATGCGTTTGATAAGCATGTAGCCGAAGGCGATGACTTTCCGGAAGTCAAATCTCGCAAAGGGTTTGAAGATCTCATCGGGACTGTCATCACCGACCCGGCGTCGCACGAAAAGATGCTGGAAGATGGAAGACAGGCATTTTGGAACGAGCCTCAACGGGTTCTGGTAATTCTCGATTGGTGGAGCGAGGATGGCGGAACAGCGCTCAGACCGCGTCGGGGCAGGGCCTATTATCGTGAGCCAGAATAAGGGACCAGGATGGAAATCGGCTCCCAACAACCGGATCGGCTTACGCGGGGCGATATACGCCAGTGGAACAACGCCCTGAACGAAGTCTGCAACGGCTATCAGGTAGCGAACTTCCAGGCGGCGATTGGAATTTCGGAGCAGGCAGCTGAGGACTTCCTCAAAAAAGTTCATTCCCTCTCGCCCGATGAACCTGCCGTCTTCCCGCTCGAAGAATTGCTCGCAATCCGCAACGCTCTCACTGCGGTTCTCGCCGAATTGGATCCGGCAGAGTTTCATGCGAGGACCGGGGTGACCGTCGAGGAATCGAGGCAGATGCGCAACTTCCTCGATGAACTCACTGGGCAAATGCGCTTCGTCAAAACCGCATAACCCGCTCACTTCCGCAGCATCTGGCGACCGATGAAGACTACATTCGCGGGGCGCTCGGCCAGCCGGCGCATGAAGTAGGGGTACCACTCCTCGCCGAAGGGCACGTAGACGCGGACCCTGTAACCCTCCTTCACCAGCGAGCGCTGCAGATCGCGGCGCACTCCATACAGCATCTGGAACTCGAAGGTGGCCGGGTCAATGCCCTGCTCGCGGGCGAATTGCTTCGTCGCCGCGATCATGGCCTCGTCGTGGGTAGCAATGCCGTGGAAGACGCCGCTCGAGAGAAGCACTTTCGTGAGTGCGACGTAGTTGGCGTCCACATCCTTCTTCGCTGGAAAGGCGAGGTTGGGCGGCTCCTGGTACGCGCCTTTGCACAGGCGGATCCGGATGCGGTCGGCCAGCAGAGTGGCAATGTCCTGGGCGCTGCGCCGGAGGTAGCTCTGGATGACGATGCCGACGTGGCTCTGGTTGGCGGGGATGGCGTGGAGGCGGCGGACCAGATCGATCGTGGCCTGGGTATAGCCGCAGCCCTCCATGTCGACGCGGACGAAATTGTTGACGCGAACGGCGTGGTCGACCAGGGAAGAGACGATTTCCTCGGCCAGATCGGGGCTGAGGTCCATCCCCATCTGGGTCAGTTTGAGGCTGACGTTGGCGTCGATGCGGGACCGCGCGCCGAGCTCCGCGAGGGCGTCGAGGAGTTGGTGGTAGACCTGGGCCGAGTGGCGCGCTTCGTCGGGTGTGGAAACGTTTTCGCCCAGGCTGTCGAGGGTGACGGCCAGGCCCTGGGCGCTGAGAGCGGATGCGGCGGCGAGTGCGTCTTCCAGGTGGAAGCCGGCGACGAAGCGCGAAGACATGCGGCGTCCCAGAGAGGATTGCTCGGCGAAATGCCGGAGACGCGCGTTACGAGAGAGGGCGATAAAGGTCGAGCGCAGTAGGGCCATCGAGAATCAATTCAGGCAAACGTTCCATTTTTGCATACGCGTCGCGAAATGACGCTGGCAATTCACAGGAATTTTCCGCCACAGTACCGAATGCGTGGCAGAATGAACAACGGTTAACCTTTTGATAAATGGCAGGAGCGAGCGGGATTCGGCCTGGCGCGCGGAAAACGAAAGTGCGGAGTTTCCGCATCTCATTACCAGGATTCACAAGCAACTTTCTTAAAGTTAAAAGTGTCGTGCGGGGAAAGGCACGTTTTTCCCGCTAAGCGGGTTGGACGGCAGCAGCGCTCAGGAACGACGTTCAGCGGAACAGTTTCCGTTGGGACCGGAAGCGCAGATGGATGGGTGGTTCGATGGTGAGTCAATGCGCAAATCCGAAATGCGGTAAGCCCCTGCACTACCTGCGGGAGGGGCGAATCTTTGTGTTCGACGTGTCGACCGGCGCGGCGGACGGAAGCGGGAAACGGGCGCGGCAGCTGGAGCACTTCTGGCTGTGTGGCGCCTGCTCGCAGAGCCTTGCCATGGAGCAGTCGGCGGATGGCGTCCGAGTGGTGGCACGACGGCGGACGCATATCCGCGAGTTTCCGCTGAGGCCGTCGGCGATCGCCTCGTGACGCGGCTCCGGCGAGCTAAGCCGGAGCGAAGCAGGAAAAGCCCGCGAACCCCCCGGGCTTTTTTCATTGTCCGGAGGTCAGACCGGCTGAAAGCGGTTGCAGCGCGCGTTGCAGTGCGTGATGACGTTCGCTGGCCTGCCACCCTGTTTTCCAAAACAACAACCTTGTTTGAAAGTCGGGGCAG
>JBAUGH010000668.1:0-12647 GCA_049679565.1 Acidobacteriaceae bacterium | reverse complement strand
CCTACACCGGCGCGCCCTCGCCCTACAGCGACAAGCCCATCGCCTCCGGCCTCGAGCCGGTGCTCGAATTCCGCCGCGACCGCTTCCTCCGCGGCGGCGACCACTCCTCCTTCAACCAGCAGGGCTACGCCGCCGTCCGCTTCACCGAGTGGCGCGAGGACTTCAATCACCAGCACCAGAACGTCCGCGTCGAAGACGGAGTCCAGTACGGCGATCTGCTGAAGTACGACAACTTCGACTACATCGCCCGCGTCGCGCGCCTCAACGCCGCCACCATGGCCGTTCTGGATGCTGCGCCACCCCCGCCGGTGAACGTGCAGTACCCGCCCACACGCGTTTTCAACAACACCATCAACGACACCGATATCGTCTGGGATCAGGCTCCCGGCACACCTGCCGGCACCCACTACGAGATACTCTGGCGCCCGACCGCTGCTCCCGACTGGACTCGCTCCATCCCCGCTAGCCGCCTCAGCAGCGTCCCCGACGGCCAATTCTCCGTCAGCGGCACACACTACTCCGTGCAGCTTCCGGTTTCGAAGGATAACGTCATTTTCGGCGTGCGCGCGGTCGACGCCAAAGGCCATCGCAGCCCGGCCGTGGTTCCGTGGCCTGCGCCAAGACCCACTCGTGGCGAATGAGAGAATGATTGCGTGCCTCGACTCTCCACTGGAATGCTCGGCTTCCCGGATTTCCGCGGCTTCACGCGGACCCTCATCCTGTGGAACCTCGCCATCTATTTCATCCTCACCATCCTGGCCGTCGCGTCCGCAGCGACCGCTTTCGATATTGCCGGCGTTCTCGTGCTGCGCCCCTCGTTCGTTCTCCACGGATGGATCTGGCAGCTCGTCACTTACTGCTTCATCCACATGGGCGCGAGTCTCAACGCCATCCTCGGAACCGCGTTTGAGCTGCTCTCCCTGTGGTTCCTGGGCGGCTTCCTCGAAGCCAACCATGGCACCCGCTGGCTGGTGGAGATTTATTTCGTCTCCGTCATCGGCGCCGGACTCGCGGCGGTCGCGCTCAGCCTCTTCCTTCCCTCGGCCGGGGTTGGGCTCGCCGGCTGCTACGGCGGCATCTTCGGCCTGCTCATCGCCTTTGGCGTCCTCTACGGCGATCTGGAATTCATGATGTTTCCCCTGCCCTTCATGATCAGGGCCAAATATCTCGTCGCCGTCTACATGCTCATCGCGCTCGCCATGCTTTTCGGAGAGCAGCGCGTTTTTGCCTTCTCCCAGCTCGGCGGCGCGCTCTTCGGCTACCTCTACATCAAATTCGCTCCCCGACGCGGCTTCGCCTTCGCCGGCACTGAAGGAGCTTACGGCTTGCGCAACCGCTACTACCGCTGGAAGCGGCGCCGCGCGGCGAAGAAGTTCGAAGTCTACATGCGCAGGCACCGCGACAACTGAGGAGAATCACCGCCGTTTCGATCCTGCCCCTTCCATGACCAGCCGCAGCCCCACCGGCAGCTTCGATGCAATCCCCACCACTGCCTTGTACCGCCAACCCGGAACCACAAACAGCTTCTTCCTCCGCAATCCCTCGAGCGACGCGTCCACCACAAACTCGGCCGTCAGCCAGAACTTCTCTCCCGCGACTTTTCTGCGATCCACCCGCAGGCGATCGTGGAACTCCGAGTAGGTAAAGCCGGGACACAGCGCCTGTACCTGCACCGCCGACCCTGCGCTCTGCAACTCCAGACTGAGCCCTTCCGTGAAGGCCGTCATCCAGCTCTTGGTCGCGCCGTAGCTGGCGCTGCCCGCTCTGCGCACAAACGCGGCCACCGACGCCACGTTGATGATCGCCCCGGCGTTCTCCGCCACCATCTTCCTGAGCGCCACATGCGACAGCCGCAGCGTCGCCAGCACGTGCAGCCGGTGCATCTCCTCCTGCTCCCCGAGGTCCGCTTCCCAGAACAGCCCCTTCGACCCGAACCCTGCGTTGTTGACCAGCAGCCCCATGCGCGAAATGGCGGCGATCCGCTCCGCGGCCGCCCTCAGACCCGGCTCCGATGCCAGATCCGTTGCCTGCACTTCGACCTGCGCTCCGCCCGCCCGCAGCTCGGCCGCCAGCGCCTCCAGTTTGTCCTGCCGCCGCGCAATCAGCAGCAGATCGTGCTCTGCCGCCAGTTTCCGGGCAAACACTGCGCCAATCCCGCTCGACGCTCCCGTGACCACGGCCACCGTTCTTGCCACGTTGTTCTCCTTCCCCGGTTGCATCGCCCCGATCTTATCCCGGCTGCCTCCCTCGGCGCCCTTCCACGTCTCCGCCTGCTATTTGCCCCCTCCCTGTGCCATCCATACAATCGATAAGGCGGGCACCCCCAACGTATGAGCGATCAACCCAGCGCCAATCCACAGCCCCGGCCGGTTCCTGCGGCGTGGCTCAAAACCGAAGAGGCGCGCCACTCGCAGCGGCCTTATCCCATGGATTTCATCAACCAGATCTTCACCGACTTCAGCGAGATTCACGGCGACCGCGCTTTCGGCGACGATCCTGCGATGGCCTGTGGCATGGCCCGGCTCGACGGTGAGGAATTGTTGGTGATTGCCAACCTCAAGGGGCGCTCCACGAAGGAAAAAGTGCAGCGCCGCTTCGGTATGCCCGACCCGGAAGGCTATCGCAAGGCACTCCGCTGCATGAAGATTGCGGAGAAGTTCGCCCGCCCGGTCGTGACGCTCATCGACGTGCCGGCCGCCTATCCCGGCGTCGGCGCTGAGGAGCGCGGCCAGGCGGAAGCCATCGCCCGCAACATGCGCGAGATGTCCCGGCTCCGGGTTCCCACCGTCGCCGTCGTCACCGGCGAAGGCGGCTCCGGCGGCGCGCTCGCTCTCGCTGTCGCCGATCGGGTGCTGATGTTCGAAAACGCCATCTACTCCGTGATTCCCCCCGAAGGCTGCGCCGCCATTCTGTGGCGCGATGCGTCCTTCAAGGACAAAGCTGCTGAGGCCATGCGCATCTCCGCCGAAGAGGTCCGCGGCTTCGGTTGCGTCGACGATGTCGTCCCCGAGCCCGAGGGCGGTGCGCACACCGACCCGCAAAAGGCCGGCGAACTCCTCGCGGAAAAGCTTCGCTGGCATCTCCACGAGCTGAAGGCCATGCCTCTCGATGAGCTGCTGCGCCGCCGCTATCAAAAGTTCCGCAACATAGCTCAGTTCTATACCGTCTGATTCAGGCAGGAACCGCAATTTCCCCGATCCTTCCCAACCCCGGCGCATTCTCTTTCTGCGGAGCCGTCGCGTGAGTTTCTTCGAGCGCCTCGGCGCGCTGGTGTGGTTCCTCATCGCCGCCGCCTGGTTTCTCTTCTCCGATCTGGTGGCTCAGCGCGCCGCTGCCGGCTTCACCCTGGGTAACTGGCAGGAGCCCCTCTACCGCCTCTGTCTGCTCTTCCTCCTGATCGTCGGCTATTGGGTCATGAGCCGCATCGGCCAGCGCCAAATGGCGCCCGCCAAAGCCACAGCCCTGGCGCCGCGGCCCGGAGCGCTGGGTGAATTCGGACTCGGTGCCGCGTTGGGTTGGAGCGGTGTTGTCCTCTGCGTACTGCCCACGGCTCTCATCGGCGGCCTGGTCATTTCCGCCTTCACGAATGCGCATCAGTTCTGGCTTCTGATCCCTGACCTCATTGCCCTCGCTGCCGGCACCCTGGCCATCGAAATCGCCTTCCGCGGCTACCCCTTTCTCCGCCTCGCGGAAGCCATGGGACCCGGCCTCGGCGCTCTCTTCATGGCGGTCATCTTTGCCATCTGGCGCACCCACACCGCGCCGGCCACAACCGCCACTGTCCTGGTTTCTTTCTTCCTCGGATGGGTGCTCGCAGTTGCCGTGCTCCGCACCCGCGCGCTCTGGGTGGGCTGGGGATTTCACTTCGCCTGGATCGCTGCGATGGCCATGCTGTTTGGCCTGCCGGCCGCCGGCACCCTGGACTACTCTCCCGTCCTCCTCACCAATACGATCGGACCACCCTGGATCACCGGCGGCAGCGAGGGTCCTGAGGGCTCAGCGTTCGCCGTCCTCGTCTCCTGCCTGCTGATCTTTGCCATGATGCGCTACACCAGCGATCTGAAATACAAGTACGGCTTCCCCGAGATCGTCCCCGGCGGCGTCCCTGTCGATCTCGACGCCGCGGCACGACGCCAGCATGAAGCTGCCATGGCCGAAAGCCAGCCGCAAAAGCCTTCACTGGTCCAGATTCTTCCCGCACAGCCCGTCGAGCCATGGCAGGCACCGGTCCAGGATCCACCGCCCCCGCCTTCTTCCCAACCGGCGACCTCGGAGTCAAAACCCGGCGAGCAGCCCGGGGAGGATGGGCTGCCCCCCGAGCCGCCCTTCAGCGAATCCGATAGCGAATCCCCACGCTGACGCTCAGATTGGTCTGGGATCCAAAAGTGAATCCCGGCCAGTACTGATACTCCGCATCGAACAGCCGCAGCCGCACCCGCGGGCTGACCCAGTAATCCAGCCCTGCGCCCGGAGCCATAACAAAGTAGTTTCCGTGCGCGTAGTTATACGGGAAGTTGAAATACCCGTCGCCCACCAGGAATTTCGCATACGGCCGGTACTTATAGTTGTCAAAGGCCGCCAGCTGATAGCGCGGCCCAATCAGGTAGGTTGTGGCGTGCGTATCCTCCCGCTGGTTCAGGAACGACCAGTTGGTCTCGCCCTGGATGCCATACCTCCAGGTGAAGTTCGCTTCCACAAAGGCGCTCGCGCCTTCCACCCAGTGGTCCCCGTACTCGAGGTGCGTACCGCTGAACCCACCGCCGACCGCGAGCGATGCCCAGTCGCCCGTCGCCGACTCGGATGATTGCGCGTGCGCCCCGCTCCCGCCGAATGCCAGCGCGCTCAGCACCACCATGCAGATTGCCCATGTGCGATTCATCGTGTTCCTCACTTCCGCTTACTGGGTAACCTGCACGGTCAGGTTCGCCACGTGCGTTACGCCCGTCTGCGTCCCTGTTGCCGTTACCTGGATTACGTAGTTGCCCGCCTTGGCGCTGTTCAGAGAGAACCCGCCGCAGCCCGTCATCATGAACGTGGTGCCTGCCAGCATGGCGACCACCACCAGCGCCTTCAGCATGCCGGCATTCTTCCGGAATCGCCAGAATGCCAATCCGAACAGCGCTGCGCCGGGGAACACGCATGCCGCCAGCATGCCGCTGCCGCCCAGCGGCGTTTCATTCCTCGCCTGCGTGCCGCCCGCCAGCGGCGAGTTCGTGTCCACCGTCAGTTGCAGGGTCGCCGTACCGTTGGCGTTCAGAGTTACATCGTTGCTGGAGAAGTTGCAGGTGACCGAATAGGGCAGCGAATCGCACCCCAGCGCCATCTTGTCGCTGAACCCGTTTTGCGAGCCCAGATTGATGCTCACCGTCGCCGACTGGCTGGTCGGAATGCTGACCGACGTCGGGTTGAGCTGGATGGTGAACTCCGTCGCCTGCGTCACCGTCACGTTCACCGCGTTGGATACCGACGGCGCGTTCAGCGCGTCGCCGCTGTAATGCGCCGTGATGCTCAGCATGCCCTGCGGAGGATTGATGCTCAGGGTCGCGGTCCCGTTCGCGCTCACCGTCGCCGTCCCCAGGCTTGTGCTCCCGTTCATGTAGGTGATCGTCCCCGTGACCGCGCCGCCTGTGCTCGATGTCGTCGTGGTCAGCAGCGTCAGTTCCTGGTCGGTCGTCAGCTTCGTCCCCGAGGCTGCCAGCTGCGTCGTGGTTCCGTACGCAGTCACCGTCTCCGTCAGGCTGCCCGACGTGCTGCCGGCATCGTTCGCATCCCCCGCATAGACGACTGTGATGATGTGGGTGCCCACCGCCAGCGACGATGTGCTGAAGCTCGCCACGCCGCCGTTCAGCGGCATCGAGCCGAGCGTGTTGGCGCCGTCCATAAAGGTCACATTGCCCGTGGGCGTGCCGCCGTTGCCGCTGACCGTGGCCGTGAACGTAACTGGACTGGTCACCTGCACGGTCGCGCTGCTGGAAACCAGCTGCACGCTGGTCGTCGCCTGCAGCACGCTGAACGCCAGCGCCGCTGAGGTGCTCCCTGTGTCGTTTGAATTGCCGGCGTAGGCCGCGGTCACTGAGTAGCTTCCCGGTGCGAGCGTCGAGCTGCTCCACGTCGCCACATCCGCGCCGTTCAGCGTGCCGCTGCCCAGCAGCGTCGTCCCGTTGTAGAAGTTCACCGTCCCGGCCGCTTTCCCCGAGCTCGGCGTCACCGTGGCCGTAAACGTCACGCCCTTGCCCGCCACTCCCGGATTCGCGCTCGCCGTCAGCGCCGTCGTCGTGGACGCCACATTCACCGTCTCCGCCAGCGGCGCCGACGTGCTGGTGAAGTTATCCGCGTCGCCTGCGTACGTCGCAGTGATCGTGTGCGACCCAGCCGCGAGCGACGAGGTCTGGAAGGTCGCCGAGCCGGTGGCCGCGCCCGCTGCCGTCAGCGTTGCCGTGCCGATCTGCGCGCCGCCGTCATAAAACGTCACCGTCCCCGTCGGCGTCACCGAGCCCGTCGCCACTACGACCGCCGTAAAGCTCACCGCCGTCCCGTAGGTCCCGGGATTCGCGCTCGCACTCAGCGTGGTGCTGGTCTGCTGCTCCACGATCTGGTTCAGCACCGAAGAGGTCGCGCTCACATTGTTGCTGTCGGTATAGGTTGCCGTGATCGGATTGCTGCCCACCGGCAGGTTGGCCGTCGTGTACGTCGCCGCGCCGCTCCCGTTCAGGGTCCCGCTGCCCATGTAGGTCGCGCCGTTATAGAACGACACCGCGCCGCTTACGCCCACGCCGCCCGAAACCGTCACTGTCGCCGTAAACGTCACCGATGTGCCCAGCGTCGAGGTGTTGTTCGCGCTGGAGCTGGCCAGCCCCACCGTCACCTGCTCCGCCACCACCTGCGCTATCGTGTTCGACGACGCCGCGCTGTAGTACGTGTCGCCGCTGTAGTTCGCCGTGATCACATGCGTCCCTACCGCAAGCGTGCTCACTGGCAGGCTCGCATCGCCTTTGCCGTCCAGCGTCTGCGTCCCCAGGGTCGTGGTTGTGCCTTTGAACACGTCGGTGTAGGTCACCGTTCCGGTCGGCGTTCCCTGCGTCGAGTTCGGGTCCTGCTGCACCGCCACGTTCAGGTTCACAGTCTGCCCATAGGCCGAGGGATTCTGGCTCGAGCTCAGCGCCACCTGCGCCCCGTTCTGCCCCAGCGCCTGCCCCACCACCGCAATGTCCAGCGGTGAGTCCGCCGGGTTCCCCGCCAGCTGCACATTCCCCACCAGCGGATTCGGCAGCGGATTGGCCGTGCTGGTCGGCGCAAACTCCGCCCCCACGGTGCACTGCGCGTCGACCGCAACACTCGCAGTCGCGCTGCACGAAGTGCTTCCCGTATCGGTCGAAGCGTTCGCGTCGCTGGCTACCATCGAGAACGTCAGCGGCTGATTTCCATTGTTCTCAACGATCTGGCTCTGTGGCCCGCTCACCTGGTTTACCCAGAGTTCCGGCGAGACGAACAGCGTCGCCGCATTCGCCGTCACTTTGCGAATGATGTGATCGAAATATTCCGCGATCAGCAGATTCCCTGCCTGATCGACCGCGATCCCATACGGCGCGTAGATTCCCGCGCCCGTAGCAATGCCGCCGCCGGAGTAGTTGTCCCCATTCTGCCCATTGCCGTAGCTGAATGTGCCCTTGCCGTCGCCATACACGCTGACGCCGTTATCGCCGGCTACCGTTGTGATGACGCCCGTTGCCGCGCTCACCTTGCGGATCACGTAATTGCGCGCATCGGCGATATACACATTCCCCGCCGGATCGCACGCTACGCCGAGCGGCGAATACAATTCAGCCTGCGGGCCCGCGCCACCGTCGCCCAGATAGCCGGAGTTCGCGCTCCCCGCAAGGGTCGTGATCGTCCCGCTCGCGTCCACCTTCCGCACCCGGTTGTTGCCCGAATCGGCGATGAACAGATTGCCCGTCGCATCGAGCGCGACCCCGTAAGGCGCGCTCAGCTTCGCCGCCGTCGCCAAAGCTCCGTCGCCGGAGAAGCCTGCAGTACCGGTGCCCGCGATGGTCGTGATGATCCCGGTCGCCGCGTTGACCTCGCGGATCGCATTATTCCCGGTGTCCGCGATGTACAGATTGCCCGCCGCGTCCACCACCACGCCTTCCGGCGAATTCAGCTCCGCCGACGTCGCCGCGGAGCCGTCACCGGAATACCCCGGCGAGGCGTTGCCCGCCACCGTCGCCATCGTGTTCGTCGCCACGTTCACTTCCCGGATCACGTTGTTGTTCGTGTCCGCGATGTACACATTCCCCGCGCCGTCCACCGCCACTCCGCCCGGAACGCTGAGCGGTGTATTGTTGGCCACGGAATTGGTCGCCTCATAGCCGGCGCTGCCGTTCCCGGCGATAGTCTGGATCGTTCCTGCGTTCGGCCCGCTGCCGTACACTTCGCGCACCCGGTTGTGGTGAGAGTCGGCGATAAACAGGTCGCCCAGACCGTCCACCGCCACGCCCGACGGCAAATACAGGTCCGCCTGCGTCGCCGGCGAGCCGTCGTTCACCTGGGTCCATTCGGTAACCTGCCCCGCGGCGATGCCGATCGATCCCGGCACCAGCACCCCCAGCGAGCCCTGCCCGATGCCCGTCAGGTAGGCTGTGCCCACCGTGACGTGGTCGGCGCCCAGCAGAACCACCGCGCCGTTGCGCGCTCCCGGATATTTCGGCGCAAACGCCACCGTCACCGTGCAACTGCCAGAGCTTTCACCCACGCACGTGTCGCCCGTCTCCGTGAAGTCGAGGTTCGGCGCGCCCATCGCCAGCACCTCGACCGACGCCACGCTGCCCGTGACCTGCACCGTCACCGTCTCGGTCGCCGGCGTTGTCGTGCCCACCGCGGTAGCCGGAAACGTCGTCAGATTTTGTGCGTGAGCCGCCGGAACGCTCGCCAGCAGCGAAACCCCAAAGAATGTCAGGATCAACGACAGTGCGTACCGCGGACGGATGCTATGCCCGAAACCAAAGCAGGAAAGAAGCAACGGACCCATGGGGAGAATTCCTCGCTGAGAATTCCCTGCCCCTGTGCCGGCAGTCACCGGCGACGGCAGGGGGCAGCAGGGCGTGCTCCTGACACGACAACCCAAGGCAAAGTACTGAAAAAAGGCCGCAGTGAATCAGTCCCTGTTACCGATATGGGCAAACGATAGCACGTAAGTTTTGCGGAAAGAATTACCTGAGTGTCCTGTTGCTGGTACTTTTGTGCCATGGAACGGCGTTTGGGGAGTGCAGACCAACCGAAAGAGGAAGCAGGCGTTACCACAGGTCCAGCGGGAGACCTGAATCACCGCGGAACGAGCCGTTCCCGTGAATCTGCCCGGAGTATTTCCTGAACGCCGCACGGAGCCGACGTCCGGGCCGTTGGGTGTATCTGAATCGTCTATTCGTTAAGAGCGAGCGTAGAACTTAGCATCAGCCGAGTGCCCCTCACAGTATTTCGATTTCGAGCGATGTCGCAATTCTGCGAGCCGCGCGCTCATACTGCTTTTTGCCCATCGCCTCTGGCGGGCCACACACAACGTGAGCATCTGGATGCGTGCAGCCGCTAGGAGCCTCGTCGGGACGTCGTTCAATCAAATATCCCGCCGCTCTCAGGAGCCGCACCGGCACTCTCGCCACTCTTGTCAACCCGGTAAGCTGGCGCAGTTCATCTACTGAAATCTCACCTTCAACAAAAACGGAATTCTCGTGATTTGAATCAGTGAAGGAATCCGAACTGGGCCGCTCTCTTCCACCGTTTGTGGTCACCCATCTATCATGGAGCGCTCGCAGGACGTAGACTTCGTCCGCAATGCCCGGCTCGTCAAGGCGTGGGGCCATGGAACTGGACTAGGGATGCACACCGAGCATCCACTTCAGCGGTCCGGTGACTTCGTTGGGGTCCATGGTCTGGAGATTTCCGTCACTCTCCACTTCGTCGTTCACGACCTGATAGAAGATCGTTTCACCATCCGGGTAGAAGGCGTATTTCACCTCTTTTGGGCCAAGGGTCCATTCGATGCTCATTCCACCGCCCGACACTGGAGCTACGTTCGGGGTTGGCAAGGTTAAAGCATCAATCATGGCAAGCAGCAATCGAGCCTTGGTCGCTGTCGCCGTGCCGATCCGAAGATCTCCGACCCCGGGAATGATTGCACCGTTTTGCTCGATTTCCCGCAGTTGCGTTAGCGCGGAATACAGCCAAGGTGCATCGCTTGTCTTCAGGGAGGCTAATTGTGCCGCCTGACTTACCGGCCGCATCACATTGCCTGGCTGCTGGAAAGGAGACATTGTGGTCATGGTCGCAATCATTTCATCCTCCATATCGCGTGAGCAGCATCACTGGTGAACTCCGTGAAGCCTTTGACTACGGCCGCGCGCCCAGCGTCAAGGCATCGAAGAATCCCCTGGGTATCCGGGGAGTCAGGCTTACTGATCGCCGTGACGGTAAGCTGAATAATTTCTTCTCCGTCTTCCTGTCTGATGCCTTGCTGCGAGACGAATTGCAATGTGCCTCCATCGCCCGGGAGCTCGTATGCGGTCATGAAGTTGACCATCTGTGTCCGTGCAAGGAGCCCTCGGCCCGGTAGCTTCTCCCATACTGGGTAAAGCGCACCCAGTTCATCAAAGCTCTTCCATTCGCGCCCCCGGGGGAACTGATTCACGTAGGCAACCTCACATTGCCAAACCTCGGGTGATGGCAGCCCATGCTTCCTGAGAAAGTTGATAAACCGTGACCAATCTCGCTCAAAAAAAGGCCTCAAGTGGTCGTAATGCAGGTATTCCTGCGAACTCTCAAGCTTGCGCCAATTGCGCCCAAAGAAGTCGTTCTGAAGCTGAACAAGCTGTGTGCTTTGCTCATTAAGGAACCAGCACCTGACAGGCATTCCCGCAAAATTGGTCGCATCCAAGGGAGGAAAGGGGACCGCAATGTTTACGATGGGCGGCTTCAACTCCTGCTTCGGGTAGTCTTCTTTGAACTCCTGGAGAATCAGGCCATAGTGAAAAACGTTCCATCCGGGCAGCGGGGCGAACCGAATGCCCAATGCAGTCTCCACCGCTGGTGGATTCTCGAAGTCAGGCAACGTCCGTGCCATTCAATCCCCCACTGGTAGTCGGAAGGCTAATTCTACAGAATCATCGGCAAATCGGTGGCATCCTCCAGTCATCTGGCTTGGCAACGTCATTTTGTACAAACCGTATAAATCATACAAGTAATGCATATTGTACATTATTGAGATGCACCGTCGTGTAGCCGCAAGCACCGCACGGAAGGAACTTTCCGACATCGTGAGTCGTGCTTGCTATAGCCGCGAGGTCACGTTCCTCACGAGACATGGGAAAGACGTTGCCGCCGTCGTACCCGCTGACATGGCACCGAAGGATGAGGACACGCCACCGAAGAAGAAGTCCGCCAGGGCGCGATGAACGATTCAGGCAGCCCTGCGGAAAAGACATGGTGGGCCCGGAGGGATTTGAACCCCCAACCAAGGGATTATGAGTCCCCTGCTCTAACCCTTGAGCTACAGGCCCCGCCCTGGAGCAACGAACCGACTGCCCATCAGCAGGCTACCACCGGCACTCCTGAACCTCCGGCGCTGGCGCGGTGCACAGGGGATCAGGGAGTGCGCTTCGGAGAAGTCGATTTAAGCGTCGAGAGCAGCGGGCCGGCCACCGCGGGCGGCTGCACGCTTCCGGAGAAAATCTCCGGACCGGTGACCGCTTTGCCGTAGATCTTCTCGTTTGCGCCGGAATCGGGGCCCAGCGACGTGCCGGACAGCGAGATGCCCGCGAAGACTCCCTGGGATCGCGAGTAGGACAGCATTTCGGCGGTCATCGAGGCGTTGGTCGAGGCTTCGGCCGTGCGTCCCACCGGCCCGGCCGCGACGCTGGCGTCGGTCCCCAGCTTCGCTTTCCCGTTCATCACCGCGCGCGCCCCCTGATCGTTCATCACCAGCACCACAAAGTCGGTGGCCTGCCCGCCCGCCTGGAAGCCGATGCTGCCGCCGCTGGACTGCATCATGATGGGAGCGCTCCACGCTCCGTCAAAGTTCGATCCGCTGCGGCAGCTCATGATGCCGCGGCCATATTGCGCAGCCACAATGAAGCCGCCCTTCTTGACCGAGGGCAGAATAATGACGCAGTAGGCCTTGTCGAGAAGGCTGTGGGAGATTCCACTCGGGCTCTGCAAAAGCTCATTGAGGACATCGCCGGAAGTGGTAATTCTGGCGCTGTCGTCATCGGCGGCGCGGGCCAGCCGAGGTGCGAGAAGCGACAAAAGAGCGAGGGCTGCGACGACGAGCGGTTGCGCCCTGCGAAGATGCGGGAGATAGCGAAATTCGTTCACGACGTTCTCCTTTCGTACTGCGGTCCCGGGGCTGGGGCCGAACGGAGCGGAGTCGGCGACTCCATGGAGCGCATCGTTTCCCGGGGAACCGCGGCTCTCATCCTACTCCGTTCCCGCGAATACGGATCGCGGACTTTGCCGGTCTGTCTGTGCGCGAGGTTCCGGGATGTGTTCCGGGATGTGATCGCCCCGACGGGCTCCGGCCAGGAATCGGTGAGCTGCTTTTCTGCGCTCCGCCAAAATCCCGCAGCACCGTCAGCCGCGCGTCCTCCTCACTCAGTCCGCGC
>JBAUGH010000667.1:0-2987 GCA_049679565.1 Acidobacteriaceae bacterium | reverse complement strand
TACAGGGACGATGTAGGTGCCGTAGACCTGGAAAATATTGCGATACACATCGGGGCGGTTCTCGCTGCCCGGATTGCCCTGAAGCGTGGAGGTCGCCTGGCCGAACTGGAGATCCATGCGGAAGCCGTAGGAGCGGTGCGCCGCGACGTCAGGATCGAGGTCGAAAATGAAATCGGCCTGGTTGATGCTGAAGGTATTGCTGAGGACGTCGTAGGCGCGGAGATCGTTGGCCCGGCCGGCAGGCGAGTTGAAGTTGTACTCGTAGTATCCGTCGAAGGTGGCGTTGAGAGTGGCGCCGCCCGGCAACGTCCCCGGCAGCGGGGACGGCGGCGCCGGAGCCGGGCTGGTGGACACCGCCTGCATCGCCATTGCCGAGGAGGAGCCCGAATCCGCTTGAGCGCCGGGAGTCCGCAGCTCATCCGTGGCAGCGACCAGCGCCGCGGCACTCCTGGGCCCGCCACCGTCGTCCGCTGATGGAGAATGTGGCTGCAGCGCGCGATTCTCCTGCTCGAGGGCGGAAACGCGGCGCTCCAGATCCAGCACCATCTGGCGGAGTTGCTGTGCGTCGTCGCCGGCCGGTTGCGCTTGCGACAGTGCGGCCGGCGCGGTGAAGAACAGAACCGCCAGCAGCGGAAGGAAGACCGGGAAATGTGGGAAACGCTTCATAGGGCCTGCTGTGACCTCACCCAGTTCAACCGAACCACGGTAAGGACCGCGTCAGGGAGCCGTAAGAAAGTTATAAGGAGGAATCAGAGCCCGGAGTGCCTTCGGGCAGGAATCGGTAACCGACCCACGGCTCGGTCTGGATGTACTCCCTGCGCGCGTCGCCCTGCAGTTTCTTGCGCAGCTGGCCGACGAAGACGCGCAGGTATTCGGGCTGCTGGGCGGATTGCGCGCCCCAAACGGCGGTCAGCAGCGCGCGGTGGGTAAGCACCTTGCCGGCGTTGCGAGCGAACAGCAGCAGCAGGTCGAATTCCTTGGGGGTCAGGTGGACCGCGCGGCCGGAGACGGCGACCGTGTGCGCGCCCGGATCGACGACGAAGTCGCCAACCTCCACCGGCGCGTCGCCCGACCGCTCCGGGGCGCGGCGCAGGTGGGCGCGGACCCGCGCCAGCAGTTCCTGGATGCTGAACGGCTTGGTGACGTAGTCGTCCGCGCCGGCGTCGAGAGCTTCTACCTTGGCGTGTTCCTGGTCGCGGACCGAGAGAACCAGGATGGGAATGCTCGCTTTGCGTCGGACGGCGCGGCATAGCTCCACCCCCGTCATGCCGGGCATCATCAGGTCGGTGACGATCAGGTCGGGATGCCACTCTTCGAAGAGCTTCAGTGCCTCTTCCGGATCGTTGGCGGTGCGAACATCGTACCTCTGCGCGGAGAGCGAGGCGCGCAGGACGCGGGTGATCTGGATTTCGTCATCCACCACAAGGATGCGTTCCGCCATAATCGCAGGCAGCGGTATGATCGCCTGTCATGCAGAAGCATACGCCGTGGCTCGTAAAGATTGTATTGCGCTATGCAGGCCTGACGGCGGCCGCGCTGCTGCTCACATGGCTGTTCCGCACCCTCGCCATCGTCAACGACACCACCGTGGCGCTCAGCTTCCTCACCCTCGTGCTCATCACCGCGTCGCGCTGGCGGCTGGCCTACTCGGTATACCTCTCGGCGCTGTGCACCGTGCTCTATAACTTCTTCTTCCTGCCCCCGCTCGGCCGGCTCACGATCGAAGATCCCCGCAACTGGGTGGCGCTGGCCGCCTTCCTGTGCTGCAGCGTGCTGGTCAGCCATTTGTCTGACCGCGAGCACCAGCATGCCGAGACGGCCGAACAGCGGCGCAAAGAAGTGGAGCGTCTGTATGAGTTCAGTCAGCAACTGCTGCTGCAGGAAGATCTGCGCGGGCTGGCGCGGGCAACGCCATCCGTGGCCGCGACGGTATTCGGATTTCGGGCAGTCGCGCTGTATGTGCGCGAGGAAGATGCGGCGTATTACTCCGATCCCACCAACGCGCTGGTGCCGATCGTCGAGCTGAAGGTGGCGGCCGCCCAGAGCGAAACCGTGACCCCCCAGGAAGGATTCCATGTGATTCCCCTGTCGCTGGGGATGCGCTCGCTGGGGGCCCTCGCGGTTGCGGGGGGCGGATATTCGCCGCAGATTTACGAGGCGGTTGGCGGCCTGGTGGCCATCGCCCTGGAGCGCGCGGCGGCAGTGGAACGGAGCAGCCGCCTCGAGGCGTCGCGGCAGAGCGAACGGCTGCGCACCGCCCTTCTCGATTCGGTGACCCACGATCTGCGCACGCCCCTGACCGCGATTCGCGCCGCCGCGACCACCCTCGTCAGCCAGCCGGATCTGCCGGAGCCGGAGCGGACGGACCTGGCCGCGGTCCTGGATGAAGAGAGCGCGCGCCTCGATCGGCTCATCGGGCAGGCGCTGGAGATGGCGCAGCTGGACGCCGAAACGGTGAAGGTCGAGGTGCGCTCCCAGGATGTCCGCGAGCTGCTGGAGACAACCGTGGAAGAGATGCGGCCGATATTGCGGGAGCGTCCCGTGACCGTCCATGTGGCTGACGACGCAGTGCGGGCGCCGATGGACCGGGCGCTGGTGTATCGCGTGCTGCGGCATCTCATGGAGAACGCAGCGCGGTATTCGCCCGAAGGAACGGCGATTGAAGTGAAAGCCCGGCGCCAGGGGTACCGCCTGCTGGTCGAGGTGGCCGATCAGGGGCCGGGGATCGAGCCCGCGGAACTGCCCTTCCTCTTCGACAAATTCTTTCGCGGCAAGAAGCAGCGGGTCAAGGCGACCGGCACCGGGATGGGGCTGGCCATCGTGAAGGCCATTCTCGAAGCGCATGGTGGCGGGATCGAGCTCGCCAGCGAGGCGGGCAAGGGAACTCGCTTCACCTTCTGGCTGCCCATGCCGGGCGGTGAGGAAACACCGGGGCGCGCGCTATCGAGCCAGGCTGTGCGAGGGTGAGGCGGACAGGATTCCCAGAC
>JBAUGH010000666.1:0-9846 GCA_049679565.1 Acidobacteriaceae bacterium | reverse complement strand
TCCCCACACACTTCAGATAAGCGTTCTCGGCCGCAGCGTAACGCTGATCCAGTGCGTCGCGATCCGCCTGGGTGCGGCATGCTGCCCGCAGCAGATTGTATTGACTGTCGAGGGAAAGAAACGTTGCCTGAACCGTCGCCAGCGCGTCTGCCATGGTTAGTTCTCCTGTCCGCTGCCCGAGCTTTTCGAGCTGCCTGAGGACGTCGTCGCCGGGGCCACTTCGTTCGCCAGAGTCGTCACCTGCGTCGCCCACTGCTGCACGTTCGCAAGGCTCAGCGGCTGTGTGCGGAACGTCATCGGCTTGTCCTCCGCCACCTGCTGAATGCGCTGCGCCATTTCCTTCAGCGCCTTCGCCATAGAATCGGTCGCACTCGTATACGCTGCATCCAGCGCCGCCTGTTTCGCCGCAATCTGCTGCTTCGCCATCGGCGCCAGCTTCGCGTTCATATCGGCGGACGGACTGCCGCGCACCAGACCGAAGGGCGTAAGCGCCACGTCGAGGACCGCGGTGTTGTCCGTCGCGTTGGTGTCCACCAGGTTCCCCGCCAGGTTGGCGGCAATCTGCGCGTAGACCTGCTCGGTGGAGTTCCACACGTCGGTCTCTTTCGCAAAGAAGTCGCTGAGGGCCTGCGCCGTGCCCTCCATCGCCTTCGCGGCCTCTCGTTCCTTATGCTGCTGGATCGCGCTGGCCAGCGCCTGCACCGCCAATTTCAGAGCGTCCTGCTCGGCGGAAGACACCTTCACGCCCGCCAGCTTTTCCGCGTCCGATTCGACCTGCGAAGCCGCGGTGGCCACGTCCGACGCCCCGGTTGACGCGCTCAGTTTGCTGAAGCTGTCCGACAGCGCCGACAGGTCCGATGCCAGCTGCGCGCGCTTCGCCAGTTCCGCCTTATCGGCTTGCAGCTGCTCGCGGTTTTCCGGCGTGTACGGTTTGCCGTAGAGCGCCTGGTTCAACTGGAAGAGCTCGTCTGTCTCCGTGAACGTGGTCTCGAGAGCGGCGTAGTAACTGCACAAGGTCTGCGCGGTCTTCGCCATTTGCGATGCCGCCGCGGTGGCGTCGGTCGAGGTCTTACAGCCGCCCGCTGCCAGCAGCACGCACGCCGCCCATCGAACACCGATCGCCGTCCTGCACCGCAATCTGCGCATGCCAACTCCCTGAAGTGCTTTTCATCGGAGCCCGAAGAACATTGTGTATCTACAAAACCGGGGAAGCCGGCTGCTTACATCTCATTTGTGGCGGAAGCCTTGCTCGCCTGTTGCTGGAAGGAACTCCACTGCGCGTGCTCCTGCGAGACCAGCGACTCCACCCGCTCGGCCAGCATCGCCCGCGGATCGGCAGCTCCCGCATAGGGACCGGCATGGCCCAGAAAGGTGTACTTCTCATGCTTCAGCGCTTCGCAGGTCGAGCGATAGGTGTTCCACAGCTGCTGATACTGGTTGAGGTGCAGAATGCCTTCCAGAATCGTGATCAGCACACCCAGGCCCGCGGTCACCAGCTTGTCGTGAGCAAAGCTCACCCCGGCCAGAAAAGGAATCAGCGCCGCGGACAGAATCTCGACCACCTTAATGCGCTTGAACAGCTGCTGCGCCGAACGGCTCTTGCGGTCGTACCAGCCGATCTGGTCTTCGAGGCGCGCGAAGACAGGATCGTCCGGCGCAAGGGACTCCATTGCTGCGGCCATCCCAGGGTCTCCTTCAGGGTTATGCCAGCACTATACAGATCGCCGCCCGGCTCCGGCGTCCTTTTTTGCGCTTGCCCGTTGTGGGTTCAGGCGCTCTCTGTGCCGCTCGAGTCTTCCTGAAAGAGCGCGGTCTCCACCTGCCTCCGCCGCAGCAATCCCGCTACCACTGCGCCGCCGGCGCGATCCCACTGGGCGAACTGCCCGGCCGCAGCCGCGAAGCTTCCCGCGTTCAGCAGCCGCAGCAGGGTCGAGCTGGCAAAGGCGCCCTGCCCCAGGTTGAAAACGAAATCCACCAGCGCGTCGAATTCCTGCTGGTTCAGTTGCACCGCCACCAGCCGATTCACGCAGGCCGCGGCGCTCTGCACGTCCGCCGCCAGGCAGGTCTCCGCCTGGGCCTGGGTGATCGTGAGGCCGGCGACCACTTCCGGCCCGGTATGCCCGTAGCCAATGGTCCACACCCCCACCTGATCCTGATAGGCGGTGAGACGGCAGCCTTCAAACTGCTCGGTGAGATTCAGGCCGTCCCGGCCGTAGGTCAGGCTGTTCACCCCCATGGCAGCGTCTCCCCAAATCTGCTCCCCTGCTCCGCGCAAGCCATCTTGTCATCCCGCCAATCTCCCGGTCAACTTCGAGGCCGGCTATTCGCGCTGCAGGGGCGGATGCTATAACAGGTCGGTATTCCGTCGCTGATGAAGATCCTGACGCAGAAGAAAGCGGGGCTCGATGAAGCTTCTGGCGAAGTTCAACCTCATTCTGCTGGTGGTGTTCGCCGCCGGCGGGCTCCTGATCTCCGAGCTGGCCCACAGTTTTCTGCTGGGCAACGCCCGCCGCGAGGTCATGGAGGAGGCGCATCTGATGCTGGCCAGTGCCCAGGCGGTGCGCGAGTATACCGCCAACGACCTCTCTCCCCTGCTCCAGGAGAACCCCCGCTATCAGGTCCGCTTTCTGCCCGAGACCATCCCCTTCTTCGGCGCAACCACCACCTTCGCCGAGTTGCGCAAAAGCTATCCCGACTACACCTATAAGGAGGCCGCGCTCAATCCCACTAATCCCGAAGACCGCGCCACCGACTGGGAATCGGACATCATCGACCAGTTCCGCAGCCGGCCCGGTCTGCCCCAGATCACCGGCGAGCGGGCCACCATGATGGGGCTCTCGCTCTATATCGCGCATCCCATCGTCGCTGAGCCCAAATGCCTCGAGTGCCACAGCGCGCCCGCCGCCGCGCCCCGATCGCTGCTTGCCGTCTATGGCTCCGACAACGGTTTTGGCTGGAAAAAAGGCGAGATCATCGGCGCCCAGATCATCACCGTCCCCATGTCGGTGCCCATCGCCATCGCCAACCGCGCCTGGCATCGGCTGCTCATCGATCTGGTGCTGCTCATGATCCTCGCCATCGCCACCCTCGATATGGGCGTCTACTGGTTCGTCCTTCGTCCGCTGCGCGTCGTCTCGACGACCGCCGACCGCGCCAGCCGCGGAGAGAAGGATGTTCCCCCCGTGCCCATCACCGGCCGCGATGAGATCGCCACCGTCGCCGCATCCTTCAACCGCATGCAGGTGAGCCTGGCCAAAGCGCTGCGCATGGTCGACGACGACTAAAGCGTCAGCCCAGCCCTGCCCCGCGGCAGGCTTTCAGGAACCGCGCCCGCTCCCCATCCGTCTCGATCTCCCGCGCCACCATCTCACACAACTCGGCCGTGGATGCGGCGCGCCTGGCCGCCCGCTTCACCACAATTTCCGCAATCGGACCGATGTACCCGGCCAGTTCCCGCGTCACGCGCGTTGCCAGCTCCGGCGCCATCGTCGCGGCGGCAACCGTCTCCGTCTTCGCCGCCGGCGCGGCGGCCGTTCCCGGCAAAGCGCCATCGGCACATTCCGCCGGCGGCTCGTCGAGGTACGGCCGCAGCGCCTGCACCAGCACCTGCACATCCGACTTCCATCGAGCGTGCGTCAGCTCCACTGCATTGCGGTAGGCCAGGTCCTTCAAATCGTCCGGCAATCGATCCGCGGTTGGCATCCTGGCCCCCCGCACCAGCACCGGCACCACCGGGATATCCCGCCCCAGGGCCGAGGCCAGCTCCAGGCGGACAAAATCATGCGGGTCCTCCAGCCGTATGCGTCCAGCCGCATCCTTAGAGCTGAGCCACTCGAGCCCGATCAGCGCGAGGAGCACGCTGCAGCTGGCTACGCTCTGGTCGATCGCTTTGCGGAAATCGCGCCCCGGCTCGATCGCCGCCACGTCCATAAACACGGAGTTCTCGCTGAAGCGCAGCGACAGCTCGTCGAAGAGCCGCCCGGCTTCCCCCTCCGAATCATTTCTCCGGTAATTGATGAAGATCGATCGCAGAGCCCATCTCCGTTGCAGATCGCTGGGGAATTCGTAACAGCGCCGGGGCCTGATCCGGAGGCCGAATGCCTCCGGGCCTTCGAGTCTACTCCGTCGCGTCAGGGCCGCTCAATGTGATGCCCTCAATCTCGTAATCATGGCATACGCCCGTCGGCGCCGGGCGGCCAGGTGGCCTCTCCGGCAACCCCGCGGCCTCTCCGCACGCCCTGCTACTCTGGATTCATGGACCGTTCCCCCGCCGCTGGCCGGGTCGCCCTGCGCCCCCGCGGCATTCTCTTCGACATGGATGGCATCCTCGTCAGCTCGCTCGGCTCGGTCGAGCGCAGCTGGGAGAAGTGGGCCCTGGCCCGCGGCATCGATCCCGCCCTGGCCATCCGCACCGCCCACGGACGCCGCGCCATCGAAACCGTTCGCCTGCTGCGCCCCGACCTGAACGACCTCCAGGAGCTGGAGTGGATCGAGGCCATGGAAGTTGAGGATAACGTCGGCCTCGAAATGCTGGCCGGTGTCCGCCGCATCCTCGATTCCCTTCCCGAGAAATACTGGACCGTCGTCACCTCCGCCACCGGGCGTCTCGCCCGCAGCCGCATGGAGCACGCCGGCATCCGCGTTCCCGCCCGCATCGTCTCCGCCGACATCGTCACCCACGGCAAGCCGCACCCCGAGCCTTACCGGATGGGCGCGGAGTTGCTCGGCCTCAACCCGGCCGACTGCCTCGTGATCGAAGACTCCGCTTCCGGAGCCGAGGCCGGCCACGCCGCCGGCTGCATCGTGCTGGCCACGCTCTTCTCCCATTCGCTCGCCAGCCTGCGCGGCGCCGACTGGATCGTTCGCTCGCTCGAAGATGTACAGGTTCAAATCGACGGCGACACGCTGCTCGTCGACTTCACGCCGGTCGCCCGCGAAGCTGCCATCGCCGCGCACTGATCGCTTAGGTACAATCAGCCCCTGAAGTCATGGCCATTCCCGTCCGAGTCGAATACGCTCACCAGCGCAAAATGCGCACCCGCAACACCCGGCGGTATCGCGCCGCGCACTGGCCCATCTGGATCTTTGTCTTCTTCCTCGCCCCCGGCCCACTCACCTTCGACCTCTTCGCCCACGGCGGCAGCCGCTGGAATCTGCTCTGGCTCGCGGCCGTGCTCGTCGGAACCGGCATCGCCGCGCTCTACGGCCAGCTCCCCGGCGCCGAGCCTGCGCCCTACATTCTGCGCTTTACCGAGGACCGGCCGAACCCGCGCTACCGCCGCATCTGCTACACCTTTGCGTGGAATGCGCTGCTGAATTTTGCCCTGCTTAACCTGGCCGGACTGGCCTGGGCCGCCGTCTCCGGCCAGTGGCGGATGAAGGGGATCTACTCCCAGGGTTATCCCTTGGTGCTGATCTTCATCGTGGCTCTCGGAGCGCTTGGCATCCTGCCTCGTGTGCGGCAATCCACCGAGGGCGAGGGCATTGAGCGGCGCTACTTCTACGGTGCGGTCTGGTCGATCACCGCCGCGCAAACCGTCCTGCTGATCCTGTGGAAGACTCTCCCGAAGACCCACGCCACCGACATCGCCAAGCTGGCAGTCTATTGTGCGGTGCTGATTCTGATGGGAGTTCTGTCGGCCCTGGGCGTGCTCCCGCGCACCCGGCCCATCCTGCCCGGCGAGCTCATGGTCGCAGACTGAAGACGCGCGCCTTTACAGAAGCCTTATAGCTTCCTTGCGCCCCTCTTGCGGCGGCTCCTCTGGAATGAAATCCAGAGGAACTCGCATGATTTCTGTCGGTGGATTATCGATTCTGGCGCTGGGGGTGGTCGTGTCCATCGGCATCGCCTTTCTTCTCTGGACGCTCTACCACCTCTGCTGCGAAGCACGCCCGCAGATCACCGTCCACCGGTCCCGGTTGTCCCATCCCCGTGCCGGCCGCCGCGTCGCCTAAAGATTCCCGCGCGCCGCCTGTTCCCGCTCGATGGCCTCGAACAGCGCCTTGAAGTTGCCCTTCCCGAAGCTGCGGCTGCCCTTTCGCTGGATGATCTCGAAGAACAGGGTCGGCCGATCCTCCACCGGCTTGGTGAAGATCTGCAGCATGTAGCCTTCGTCGTCGCGATCCACCAGGACGCCCAGCTTCTCCAGTTCTGCAATCGGCTCGTCGATCTTCCCCACCCGTCCTTCCAGCTCGCTGTAGTAGCTGTGCGGCACGGTCAGGAACGGCACGCCCTGCTGCTGCAGCTTCGCAACCGTGGCCAGGATATCGTCCGTGGCCAGCGCGATATGCTGCACCCCCGGCCCGTGGTAGAACTCCAGATACTCTTCGATCTGCGATTTCCTGCGCCCCTCCGCCGGCTCGTTGATGGGAAACTTCACCCGCCCGTTGCCGTTCGCCATCACCTTCGACATCAGCGCCGAGTATTCCGTCGAAATATCCTTATCGTCGAAGTGCTGGTAGAGCGAGAAGCCCATCACCTGCCCGTAGAAATCCACCCAGCGGTTCATCTCGTTCCAGCCCACATTGCCCACCATGTGGTCGATGTACTTGAGCCCCGTCGGGCGCGCCAGTTTGTCCTCCGGCTCGGCGCGGAAGCCGGGCAGAAACGGCCCGTTGTACTCGCTCCGCTCCACGAAGGAATGGATCGTGTCGCCATAGGCGGCGATGGAGGCGATCCGCACCATGCCGTTCGCGTCCTTCATCTCGAAAGGCTCGCGGACGCTGCGGGCGCCGCGCTTCGTGGTCTCTTTCCAGGCCTGGCGCGCGTCGTCCACCCACAGCGCCACATCCCGCACGCCGTCACCGTGGACGCGCAGATGCTCGGCAACTTCGCCGTCCGGGCGCAGCGGCGTGGTCAGCACAAACCGCACCTTATCCTGCTGGAGCACGTACGAGGCGCGGTCGCGAACGCCGGTTTCCGGCCCGGCATAGGCCACCAGTCTCATGCCGAAGGCCAGGCGATAAAAGTACGCCGCCTGGCGCGCGTTGCCGACGTAAAACTCCACGTGATCGGTGCCGTTAAGGGGAAGAAAGTCTTTCTGAACAACAACTTCGGGTTGTGTCACAGTTGCCATTTGGGGAACAGCTCCTCTTGCGCTCAGCGGTCTCGCGCCAGGAACGGGGGTCCTCCGGACGCGACTGGGGCTCTCAGCGACTGACTACAATAAACCCCGGCAGGCGCAACTTTCCAGTGAATTAGACGCGAAAACGGAGCGAACCTGTCACCTGTAACCTGTAACCTGTCACCTGTAACCTGTCACCTGCAGCCTGTATTTCTCGTAGTAAGCTGATCGCCAGATGCACGCCCTCGCCGCCATCTCCGGCCATGGCTTTACCTGGCACGATCTCTGGCGCCATTTCCTGGCGTTGAGCGGGATGTTCCATTCGCTGTTCGCCTTCCTCATCGGCGGCGTCCTGGTTGCTCTGCGCAAATTCTGGCAGCGTACGCGCGAGAACCGGGCCGCCGCGTGGCCCAGCGCCGACGGCCAGGTGCAGTCCGCTACGGTGAAAAAACAGCAGGGCGGCTACTGGGTCGAGGTTGCCTACCGCTACTACGCCCGCCAGGATTATCACTACGGCAAGTACCGCCGCGACTTTCGCCGCAAGGCGGAGGCCGACGGCTTTGCTGAGTCGATCCGCGGCCGCAGCGTGCAGGTGCGCTACCGCGAGGACAAACCCGCCGATTCGGTGCTGCTGGAGCAGGATCTGCGCATGACGGGCGTCCTGCAGGTAGGTTAAGCCGCACCCGAGCCGCCCATGAGCCCGACCTTATGAGCCCGACCCGAAGGCAGCCCCCGAAGCCGCGGCCGAATCCGAATCGGAGAGTGCCCAAACCAGCGACAAAGCGCGCGCCGAAACCAAAAGCGCAACCGCTCACTCCCTCCGACGCGGTGAGCGAGCAGCTCGCGCGCTATCGCGCCATGCGCGATTTTGCCATGACCGCCGAGCCCAGCGGGGCCTCCAGCGCGAAAACCCAGTCCGCGAAGGGGCTCCCGTTTGTCGTTCAGAAGCACGCCGCCACCCGCCTCCACTACGATTTCCGGCTCGGGTGGCGCGGCGTGCTCAAAAGCTGGGCCGTCACCAAAGGCCCCAGCTACAACGTGAAAGACAAGCGCCTCGCCGTCGAGGTCGAAGACCACCCCATCGAGTACGGCGGCTTCGAAGGCACCATTCCCAAAGGCCAGTACGGCGGCGGCACCGTGATGGTCTGGGACCAGGGAACCTGGGAGCCGGTCGAGGACGTGGACGAAGGCTTCCGCAAAGGCCAGCTCAAATTCATCCTCCACGGGCAGAAGCTGAAGGGCCACTGGGCGCTCATTCGCATGAAGGGGGACCGCTTCGGCGAGAAGGGCAAGAACAACTGGCTCCTCATTAAAGAACACGACGAGTACGAGCGCGGCGACGGCGATCCCGCGATCACCGAGGAAGCGCCCGACAGCGCCATCACCGGCCGCAGCATGGACCAGATCGCAGCCGACGACGATCACGTCTGGCAATCGCACACCCCGGAAAAGAAGCCTCCCGCGGATCGCTCGCGGCTCACCCGGCGCTCGACTCTGCGGCCGCCGTCCACATCGCCCGCGCGGTCGGCACCCGCGAAATCAGCTCCAGCGAAGGTCCGCACCCCGCCCGACCGCGGCGCCGTTCTCAAAGGTGTTCCTTCCGAAAAGATGCCCGGTTTTCTCGCCCCCGAACTTGCTTCGTCCATCGAACAGCCGCCCGAAGGCGATGCCTGGCTGCACGAGCTGAAGCTCGACGGCTACCGCATCCAGATCCACATCGACGAACACGCCGGCAGGCGCCGCGCTCGCCTCTTCACCCGCAAAGGCCTCGACTGGACGCATCGCATGAAGGATGTAGCCGCCGCCGCAGCCGAGCTGCCGGTCAACGCCGCCATCCTGGACGGCGAAGTCGTCGTCCTCACTGAGAACGGAACCACCAGCTTTGCCGATCTGCAGGCCGCCTTCGACGAAGGCGCCGTGCACCCGCTTACCTACTTCGCCTTCGACCTGCTCCACCTCGACGGCCACAACACCCGCGGCCTGCCGCTGGAGCGTCGCAAAACCATCCTCGAAGGGCTGCTGCAGGAATCCGGCGATCAGGACACGCTGCGCTACAGCAGCCACATCCGCGCGAAGGGCGGCGCGATGTTCCGCGAAGCCTGCCGGAGGGGCGCCGAAGGAATCGTGTCGAAGCTGGCCGCGTCGGTCTGGCGCTCCGACCGCTCGCGGGACTGGCTCAAGTCAAAATGCGTCATGCAACAGGAGTTCGTGGTGGGCGGATACACGCCGCTCTCGAACGGCAGCCACGGCATCGGCTCACTGCTGCTGGGCGTCTACAAAAACGGCAGCCTGATCTACGCCGGACGCACCGGCACCGGCTTCAACCGCACAACGCACGCGCTCCTGCGCGACCGCCTCGACGACGTCCACCAGGCGAAGACCCCCTTCCACGATCCTCCCGCCGAAGCGAAGAAGGACGCGGTGTGGACGAAGCCCACCACCGTTGTGGAAGTCCGCTTCGCCAACTGGACGGCCGACAACCTCGTCCGCCAGGCTGCCTTCCTCGGCCTGCGCGAGGATAAGGATCCGAAAGAAGTGGTGCGTGAAACTGCCGGCGCCGTCCCCAGAACCGCCCGCCGATCCCCTTCGGAGGAATCCCCGATGCCCGAATCCCCAAAGTCCCAATCCCCAAAGTCCAATTCCAAAACTCACCCTTCTCAGACGGCCGATCCGCCCCGTCTCACCCTGCACACTTCGAACCGGAAATCCGCCGCCAAAGTGCGGACTCCGGCGTCTGCCTCGCGCTCCGGCTCGGCCGAGGTCGCCGGCGTCCGCATCACCC
>JBAUGH010000665.1:0-13015 GCA_049679565.1 Acidobacteriaceae bacterium | reverse complement strand
CCCTATACCGGCGGGCGCGTCACCACGGTGGCCGGCATCGCCGCCGAGCCCAATGTCTTTTATATGGGCACCGCCGGCGGAGGCGTCTGGGAGAGCGACGATTACGGACAGAACTGGAAGAACATTTCCGACAAGGATTTCAAAAACGGCAATATCGGCGCGATGGCCATCGCCCCCTCCAATTCGAAAATTATCTATGTGGGCACGGGCGATTCCGCTCCCCGCAATACCGTCCTGACCGGGGAGGGAATGTATAAGTCCACTGACGGAGGTAAGACCTGGACCTTCATTGGACTGGGCGAGACCCATATCATCAGCCGGATCGTTGTGGATCCACAGAATCCCGATGTGGTGTACGTCGCGGCGCTGGGCCATCTGTTCGCACCCAATGCCGATCGCGGAGTATTCAAGAGCACCGACGGAGGAAAGACCTGGCAGAAGATTCTGTACGTCGATGACCAGACCGGCGCGATCAGCCTGGCCATGGATCCCTCCAATCCCAGCGTGGTCTACGCCTCCATGTGGCAGATGTCCCGGACCCACTGGACCTTTTCCAGCGGCGGCCCGGGCAGCGGCATCTACAAGACCACCGATGGCGGGGCCAACTGGACCAACATCTCCCACCGCCCGGGGCTGCCCACCGGCATCTTCGGCAGGTCGGGCATCGCGGTGGCTCCCAGCAGCCCCAATGTTCTGTATGCGCTCATTCAGGCCGATTACAAGGGTCAGGCGGGCGGCTTGTTCCGCTCCGACGATGCCGGCGATAACTGGAAGCTCGTCAACAACAGCATGGACATCACCCAGCGCGCCTTCTACTACACGGAAGTGTATGTGGACCCCAAGGACCCCAACACCATCTACCTGCCCAACGTCGGGGTGTATGTATCCCATAACTCCGGCGAGAAGCTGACCCCGCTGCATCCGCCCCATGGCGACAACCACGAGTTCTGGATCAATCCGAACACCCCGCAGATTTTCATCGAGGGCAACGATGGCGGCGCGACCGTTACCTTAAATGGCGGCCAGTCGTGGAGCTCCGAGGATAACCAGCCCACCGGGCAGTTCTATCACGCCAATCTCGATAATCAATTCCCCTTCCATATCTACGGAGCGCAGCAGGATCGCAGCTCGGTGGAAGGGCCCAGCGCGGTGCCCGCCGGAGTGATTCCGCCGGTCTGGACCAACGTACAGGGCGGAGAGATGAGCTGGGTGGTGCCCACGCCAGGCCAGCCGTGGGTCACCTACGGCAGCGGGTACTACAGCATGGAGTGGAAGGAGAACAGCAGGACCGGGGAGGCCACGAATGTAAGCCCCTGGCCGGAGTATAAGTTCGGTCTCGCGGGCACCCAAATCAAGTATCGCTACGGCTGGAATCATCATCCCGTGACCTTTGCCCCCGGTAACCCCAAAGAGTTGCTGATGGGCGCGAACGTGCTGTTCGAGACGATGGATGAAGGCATTCACTGGAAAGTCATCAGTCCGGATCTCACGCGCGACGACAAGAGCAAGCAAATGCGGCCCGGCGGGCCCATCAGCGCGGATGTGACGGGCGAGGAGATGTTCGACACCCTCTCTTCGATCGCGGTTTCGCCCCGCACCGACAACGTCATCTGGACCGGCTCCGATGACGGGTTGGTCTATGTAACCACCGATGCGGGCGGCCACTGGAGCCCGGTGCGGCCGCCGGAGCTGCCCACCTGGTCCACCGTCACCTGCATCGAGCCTTCCCACACCGACCCCGGCACGGCCTGGGTCTCGGCCAGCCGCTATGACTGGGATGACTTTCATCCCTACGTCTACAAGACCACCGATTACGGCAAGCACTGGACGGAGATCACCACCGGCCTGCCTCAGGACCAGTATGTCGAGAGCGTGCGGCAGGATCCCAATGAGTCCAGCCTGATGTTCGCCGGTACCAGCGGGACGGTGTACTTCAGTACGGACGGAGGTCAGCAATGGCAGCCGCTGGCCCTCAATCTGCCGGCGGTGCGGGTGAGCGATGTGCAGATTCAGCCCGAGCAGCACGCCGTCGTGCTCGCCACCTTCGGGCGCGGCTTCTGGGTGCTCGACAACCTGCAGTATCTGGAGCAGCTGGGGACGGCGAAGGTCGCCAGTGACGCGCCGTACCTGTTCAAGCCGCAGCAGGCGTGGCTGACCCGGCGCTCGGCGGGTGGCTTTGGCCCGCGGGGCACGGGAGGCGAGAACCTGGCTGGCGGAGCCACCGTCTATTTCAACCTGCCGGCCGATTACGACGGCAGTACCCCGGTAACCCTGACCTTTACCGACCCAGGCGGCAAGTTAGTCCATAGCTACACGCTGCATCTGAAGAAGAAAGAGGCCAAAGCGAAACCGGAGCCCACTTCCACCAACCCTGCCGTGGCGCGAAAGCAACAGGAAGAGAAGTTGACCGCGATCGAACCCGGCATGAACCACTTCCAGTGGAATCTGACTTACTCGGATGCCGTGGAAGTGAAGGGCATCTTCAATTCAGGATTTTCTGCCTCTTTCCCCACCGGCCCTGAAGTCGTGCCGGGCACCTACTACGCGACGCTGACCTATGGCCAGGCCACGCAGAAACAGCCCCTCGTTGTTACTCTGGATCCGCGAACCCGGACTACGCAGGCGGAGCTCGAACAGCGTTTCGACTGGCTGATGCGCCTTCACGAAGCGATCAACCGGCTCGATACCAACCTGAACGACGCTATCGACGCCCGCGACGCGCTCCAGAAAGCCGCGGCCTCCGACAACCAGGCGCAACCGGCTCTGGACCACCTGAACCACGACATCGACGATCTGGTGGATCTCCAGATCCAGTCCGGTGAAGGCGCGCTGGTCTATCCTCCTCGGCTCCGCTCGTGGTTGTCCGCTATCTCAGGCCAGATCGGCATGGCCATGGTGGCGCCCACGCCCGCGATGGTGCAGGTGGCGGATGGCTACATCCACGATGCGGATGCGGGTGTCTCACGTCTGCAATCCGACGTTGCCGCCGCCAATAAAGTGCTGCATCGCTGAGGCGCGCGGCCCGATCAGGCCTCAACCGGGGGGCGGCAGGAGACGCCCCCCGAAGCGGTGACCGACCCGGAAGTCGGCTGACGTTCGGCGACTCGCCGGCAACATGCGCCAGCGCGCGCAAGGCGGGCACCTGCGTCATGCCGCAGATCGACTCTGGAACTATCGCTGGTGTTAGTTGCTGATGTTAGCCGACTCAGCTCGGAGGCACGGGAAACGTTCTGGCGGAGAGACAGGGATTCGAACCCTGGATGCCCTTTCGAGCATACACGCTTTCCAAGCGTGCGCCTTCAGCCACTCGGCCATCTCTCCGCAACGCGCTTGTTCCAATCTACCACCCCGCCCCCTCTCGTCGCTCCAGCGCGTCCGCGGTACGCTGTCCCTGTGTCCCCGCAGAACGAAATAGGGCCGGACGAACTCTCCGCCGCCGAACCGCCGCCGCCCGCCGCCGCGCTCTTCGAGCAGCATCAGCCCGCGCGTTTCGGCGAAGAGCTCGGCGCTCTGCTCGCCCTCGCCATCCCCGTCGTTCTCTCCGAGCTTGGCTGGATGACCATGACCGTCGTCGACCTCGTCATGGTCGGCCGCCTCGGCCCCGCCGCTATCGGAGCCGTCGGGCTCGGCAATGCCATCTACTACGCGCCCTCGCTCTTCGGCATCGGCCTGCTGCTCGGCCTCGACACCCTCGTCTCCCAGGCCTGGGGCGCGCGCCGCTTCGACGACTGCCACCGCTCCCTCGCCCAGGGCATTTACATCGCCCTCGCCTTCACCCCCGTTCTCATGATCGCCATGCTCGCTGCCGCCCGCCTCTTCACCGGCCATGGCGTCGATCCCACCGTCGCTTCCCTCACCCGCTCCTACGTCTTCCTGCTCAACTGGGGGACTTTCCCGCTGCTCGTCTATGGCGGATTCCGCCGCTATCTCCAGGGAGTAGGCCGCGTCCGCCCCGTCGCCTTCGCGCTCGTCACCGCCAACCTCGTCAACCTCGCCTTCAACTGGATCTTCATCTACGGCCACTTCGGCTTCCCTGCCCTCGGCGTCCGCGGCTCCGCGCTCTCCACCGTGCTCGCCCGCATTTACATGGCAGCCGCGCTCATCTATCCCGCGTGGAGCCACGAGGCCAGGCGCGGACACGCGCTCTTCGCCCACTGGCCCGGTCCGGACCTCGACCGCATCCGCGCCTTACTTCGGCTCGGCCTGCCCGCCGCCTCCCAGGTTGTTCTTGAAGTCGCGGCCTTCGGCGCAGCCACCGTCATGGCCTCGCACCTCACCCCCATCGCGCTGGCCACCCACGAAATCGTCCTCAGCTGCGCGGCCTACACCTATATGGTTCCGCTTGGCATCTCCGCCGCCGCCGCCGTTGCCGTCGGCCACGCTCTGGGAGCCGGCAACGCTGCCCGCGCCCGCCGCGCCGGCACTCTCGCCATCGCCCTTGGCGCAGGATTTATGGCGCTCATGGCCGTCCTCTTCCTCGTTGCACCGCAGCCCATCCTCCATATCTGGACGCACGATCCCAGCGTCGTCGCCCTCGGCGCGCATATCCTCGTCATCGTTGCCGGCTTTCAGATCTTCGACGGCATTCAGACCGTCTCCACCGGCGCGCTCCGCGGTCTGAGCGAAACTCGCTTCCCCATGCTCATGAACTTTGCCGGCTACTGGATCCTCGGCCTGCCCTGCGGCGCCCTGCTCTGCTTCGGTCTGAAGTGGGGGCTCTCCGGCCTCTGGACCGGCCTCACCGTTTCCCTGATTTTCGTCGCCACGCTGCTCAGCACCCGCTGGCTCAGGGACTCGCGCAAGTTAGTCAGCGTGACCAGAGCCGCCTGACGCCATAGCTGTCAAAGGCTTTGTTGTTGCTGACGATCGGCACATGCTCCGCCTGGGCCTGCGCAATCAGCATGCGATCGAAAGGATCCTTGTGCGGTCCCGGCAAAAGACCCCCGCGGATGCCATGTTCCACAGAGACGGGAAGCGGCTCAAAACCTTCGCGCTCCAGCTGCTCCTGAAAATCCGCCACAAGATCCAGCGCACTCGACAGTTTCCCGAGGCGAACTTTGGTTGCGATCTCCCATGCCGAAGCGGCGCTCACCAGAACCGTATTTTGTGGATCGGCGAGTAGTCGCCGCGCGGCTTTACTCAGTGCCGGGTCGTCCGTGAGCCACCAGAGAAGGGCGTGCGTATCGAGCAGAACCCGCATGATGGACTACTCCCAGCCAACCAGCTCGTTTGCCGGGAGAGGCTCGAAAAACTCCGGCCCAACGCACAGCTTTCCCTTGAGAGATCCAGGCTGCCGCCGCCCTTTCACCTCTCCAACCGGAACCAGGCGCGCAACCGGCTTTGAACCTCGCGCGATCACAACTTCCTCGCCGGCCGATGCTTTTTCGATCAGGCGGGAGAGGTTCGTCTTGGCTTCGTGAATGGTGACGGTGTTGCGCATCGCCAGCTCCTTAGCTAATCCAGATTAGCTAACCCTGGCCCGTTGCGCAACCGGCTCGGCTATCGGCGGCCGCTACTTCTTTTTCTTGCCGGCCTTCTTTGCCAGATCGCTCAGCCGCGTCTTTTCCAGCTCGTCCCGCAGCGCGCCCTCCGCGTCGCCGAACACCTTCTTCAGCGCCGCGCCTACCCGGGCCGTGTGCGGACCCGACAGCGCCCCCGCGTGAAACAACTCTCCGCCGTCCAGCGCCTCATAAATGTCCGCCAGGGTGATTGCCTTTGCCGGTTTCGCCAGCCGCGATCCGCCATGCGGACCCTTCTGGCTCTCCAGCAGCCCCGCCCGGTGCAGCAGCGAAAAAACGCGTCGTACAACTACAGGATTGATGCTCAGCTTCCCGGCAACATCTTCCGAGGTCTGCAACCCATCCGGTTCGGCAGCGAGCAGGACCAGCGCATGAACGCCGGTCGCGAATCGGGTATTTGCGGCCATGACCCACCCTACCATAGCTTCTTTCGCCGGTAAGTTGAAAATCTGTAACATCCCCCGTGCCCTGTCCGAGCTCGTTTCGCGCCTGCTCCAGGCTGTGGACTGTGCACCTGTGGACTGTCCCCTGCACCCTCTACCCTGTACCCTGCTTTCATGCACATTCTCTTCGTCGGCGACGTCTTCGGCAGCGCCGGCCGCCACATCGTCCGCGAACACATCGGCCACGTTATCCAGAATCACTCCGTCGAGCTGGTCGTCATCAACGCGGAAAACGCCGCCGGGGGATTCGGTCTCACCCCGCCCCTCGCCAACGAGCTCTTCGACCTCGGCGCCCAGGTCCTCACCACCGGCAATCACATCTGGGACAAGAAAGAGATCTTCGACTACTTCAACTCCGTCCCCGCCGACAGCCACGAGCGCCCCCGCCGCGTCCTCCGCCCCGCCAACTATCCCGCCGGAACCCCCGGCCACGGCTTCTACCAGGGCACGCTCCCCTCCGGTCTCGACTACGCCGTCATCAACCTCCAGGGACGCGTCTTCATGACCTCCACCGACGATCCCTTCCGCGCCGCCGACGCTCTGCTCGCCCGCATCACCGCCAAAATCGTCCTCGTCGACTTCCACGCCGAGGCCACCTCGGAAAAGTGCGCCATGGGCTGGTATCTCGACGGCCGCGTGACTGCCGTCATCGGCACCCACACCCACGTCCCCACCGCCGACAATCGCGTCCTCCCCGGCGGCACCGCCTACCAGACGGATTGCGGCATGAGCGGCCCCTACGACTCCATCATCGGCGTCGAAAAACAGTTCGTCCTCGAGCGCTTCCTCACCGGCCTGCCCAACAAATTCGAAGCTGCCAAAGGAGACCCGCGCATGGCCGCCCTGCTCATCGAAGCCGACCCCGCCACCGGCCGCGCGCAAAACTGCGAACGGCTCCTGCTGGGGGAATAAGACACCCACAGGAACCCGCTTCCCCAAAATGATCAGCGAAGACTAAATTCAAGCCATGGGCCGAATCATCAGGAAGACATTCGATCAGTGCAAACCGACTCCCGCCGAAATCGAAAGGCTGGCGGCCCTGGCCGAGCGCCCGGACAGCGAAATCGATCTCTCCGATATCCCCGAGCTCGACGAGAAATTCTGGAAAAACGCCGTTCGCAATCCGTTCTACGAGAAGCTGATGCAATCCCGGTCGAACACGCGAAAATCGTAAGAGCCATGTCCATCACCACCCCTGAAGAACTCGCCGCCCTCCGCGCCTCCGGTCGCATCGTCCGCCTCATGCTCGAAGCCATGAAGGCCGCAGTCCGCTCCGGCATCACCACCCGCGACCTCGACGACATCGGCGCTCAGGTCATGCGCGACCACGGCGCCGTCTCCGGACCCGTCACCGTCTACCAGTTCCCTGGCGTCTCCTGCATCAGCGTCAACGACGAGATCGTCCACGGCATCCCCTCCGACCGCAGGCTCCGCAACGGCGACCTCCTCAAGCTCGACGTCACCATCCAGAAGGACGGCTTCATGGCCGACGCCGCCGAGACCGTCATCGTCGGCGCCCCCGCCTCGCACTCCCCTGAAGACGCGCCCACCGGATTAGGTCCCCGCCTCGCCGCCTGCGCCCAGCGCGCCTTTGTCCACGCCATGCAGGCCGCCCGCGCCGGCAACCGCGTTCTCGACATCGGCCGCGTCGTCGAGCGCGAAGTCGCCGCCTCCGGCTTCCACGTCATCCGCGATCTCTGCGGCCACGGCATTGGCCGCACCATCCACGAGAAGCCCAGCGTCCCCAACTGGCCCGACCCCGCCGCCCACGACTTCCTCACCGAAGGCCTGGTCATCACCGTCGAGCCCATCATCGCCAGCAAATCCGGCCGCTCCGTCCTCGCCAAAGATGGATGGACCGTCCGCACCGCCGACCGCGGCCTCGCCGCCCACTACGAGCACACCCTCGTCATCACCAAAGATCAGCCCATCCTCCTCACCGCCGCCTGACGCCGTTTCTGTCTACTGCGCACTGTATGCGGCCCCAGGCCTACAATGCACCCCGGAGGTTGCCCATGTCGAAGCCCGCCCACACTCCCGTCCAGGACCGCATCGAGAAATCCGTCGAGCTCCGTGCTCCCATCGCCCGCGTCTGGCGCGCTCTCACCGACTACCGCGAATTCGGCGCCTGGTTCCGCGTCGCCCTCGACGGCCCCTTCACCGCCGGCGAAGACGCCCACGGCAAAATCACCCATCCCGGCTACGAACACCTCACCTTCCACGCCGTCGTGCAGGATATCGACCCGCCCTCCTACTTCGCCTTCACCTGGCACCCTTACGCCGTCGACGTCGCCGTCGATTACTCCAAAGAAACACCCACGCTCGTCGAGTTCCGCCTCCAGCCCACCGCCGACGGCACCCGCCTCACCGTCACCGAATCCGGCTTCAGCGATCTGCCCGACGACCGCCGCCAGGAAGCCTTTGCCCGCAACAGCGAAGGCTGGTCCATGCAGATGAAAAACGTCGAGGACTACCTCGCCCACCAACCCTAAACAGGTGTCCCGGCGCAACGGCGAAGCCGCCCGCCAGCACGGCTAGTGCCCGCCCGTCCGGCCAGGACCCCGCCCGGCCAGGACCCCTCACAGCTAGTGCCCGCTCTTCGGCGCCTCAGGTTGCGCGACACACTGCTTGTCCACCGCATTCTTAATCTGCAGAAACAGCGGCATCGACCCCTGCAACCCATTCTTCTCCGACCGCTCCCAGAGCGCCGCACCCTGGCTCTCTTCTCCCGGCTTCATATAGATGGCCATCCAGTCGTTCGGCGGTCCCATTTCGCCGCCCTCCTCGCCCGGCCCCGGCATCCCGCCCGGCCCTCCCATTCCCGGCCCGCCCGGATACGGCCCCGGCCCTGGATTCTGCCCCCCAGGATTCTGACCACCAGGATTCTGACCACCAGGATTCTGCGCTCCCGGATTCTCTTGCGGATACGGCCCCTGCCCCCCGGGCCCGCCCATCGGAACCCGCACCTGCCCGCCTCCCGGCATCTGCCCCGGCGCCCCCGCTCCAATCCCCGGTCCGCCGCCAGGTCCGCCGCCAGGATACGGTCCATTCCCCGCACTCGCCGCCCGCCCCGCCCGCACCACAAACACCAGGTCCGCTTCATACCGGTTCATCACCAGCGTGTAGCGATGCCAATCCTGCAAACGCTGCTCCACATCCTCCGCCGCATCCCGGTCCGCCGGCAGTAAATAAGGATTGTTGATGTCCCCGTCGAACGCCTGCACATACACAAACTGCGCCTGGCAAAACAACTGCGGCAGCGGCGCATCCTTCTTCTTCTTCGCGTAGACCGGGACCGCCAGCCCGCCCACCAGCAGCAACACAACCACGCCGGACTTCGTCATGCGTCTCGCCTCCTCAACCCAATGCAGCCGCCCCTGCGCCAGCCGCTTTCCGCACCTTCTGATGGTGGAACCTGCCGATTGTAGTCCCCGGCAACCGGCCCGTTCTCGCCACTCCAAAGACGCTCCGGCGGAGCCTCTGAGATTCCGCCCTTCGCCACCACAGCCCCTGCGCCAATCCGGCTCCAGAAGAGTCGACGGCTCCTCTTCCAGCCCCGAGTGGGCCGCCCTCTTCCCGGCCGAAATCCTGAAGAGCCTTCCCGCCTCCCCCTGACTCCCCCCGCGGCCGGATCGCTCATCCGTGACTGGAAAGCTAAGTGGAGCTTCGATTATTCCGGTCCTTTCACCCCGCCTTTCCGTCGTACAATCAGGGCGCCTGCTCCCCAGCCGGCGTTATCCCATCGAAAGGGGTCGTCTATGGTCCGAAATCTTCTCCTCTGCGCCGGCTTAGCCGCGTTTCTCGCTCCTGCCCTCACCGCCCAGAACAAAGTCTGCGCATTCCAGGATAAGCCGGGCCACATCGCCCATGTCAGCACCTCCGACGCCGATGCCCTGGCCGGCGAGTTGAACTCCCGCTCCGTCCAGGCCGTGGGTGCTGCCGGTGTTCCCAAGAAAGATGAGGATGCCGCCGCTCGGAAGCAGGGCTGCACCTGGATCGTCACCCTCTGGCGCGAGGACCTCCCGGCCGACAGCCCCAACTACGCAGGCACCCTGGGCGGCACGCAGAACGCCAACATGTCGAATGCCGAGCTCGCCCTGGAGAGACCCACCGGCGGAGCCCTGCTCGATTTCAGCCTGCGCAAGGCCGACAGCCGCAAAACCATCGCCCACGGCGAAACCGATGAGGCCTCTCCCTACGCCAAAATCGCCGAGGAGATCATGAAGAAGATGGGCAAGGACAAATAGCCCGATTTTGAGCCCGCACTGTATCCCCCGCTCCTCCCCGGGCCGGTTGACCGCCGGCCTCCTTACCGCCGGCAGCCGGAAAAACCTGGCCCATGGCGAATCGCAGCCTCGCGATCTCTGCGCTAAACTGGCCGACGAGATCGTCAGAAAAATCGGCAGGGAGAAATAGAATGCGCCGCTTGCTCCTTCTCGCCGCAGCTCTGGTCCTCCTCGCGCCCCCCTTGCGCGCCCAGCTGACGACCGTCTGCGTCTTTCAGGCCCGGACCAGTGGCCAGTTCGACGCCGATACCATGTCCGACGATCTCAGCGCTCACTCCCTCAACGCCGTGAGCGCGCTCGGCGTGGCCCGCAGGGACGAGGTTGCCGAAGCGCAGAAGCGCAACTGCTCCTGGATCCTTACCCTCTGGCGCAGGCCGCTCGCCTCCGACACTCCCAACTACAGCAGCCCTTTCGAAGCCAATTCCAATACTGCGCAGATCGTTCAAACCCGCCCCCCTGGCGGCACCCTTTTCGGATACAGCCTCCGCCGGGCCGGTTCGCCCAAAACCATCGCCCACGCCGAGGCCGAAGACCACGCGCCTTACGCCAAATGGGCTGTCCAGGTCGCGACCACGATTGGCCGAGAGAAGCGATTCGCGCAATAACCGTTCCCTGCGGCCTCTTCCGGCCTCCCATTGACGCCCGAATCCTGCCCGGAGTACGCTCCCGACCATGCCGGACAAACCATCCCAGGGTCCCGTCAGCGAGAAAAAGTCCGAAGAGGAGGACGAGCCGGTCGTGACGCGCTTCCCTTCGAAAGAAGTGCTGCACGAAGTCGAGCCGCTCAAGCTGCCCGAGGACACGGTCGGGGCCTAGCTCAGCGCCATCTTCCCGATCGCCATCAGCAGCGCGATCAGCATGGTGCTGTACGACCCCACCAGCAGCCGTCCCTTCACGCGGTTGATGCGCTCGTTGTGCCGGATCCTCGCCTTGGCCGACTGCATCATCCCCTGCCGCATCGCGCTCTCGATCACCGCATCGGTCCTCCCCGGATTGGAGACTCGGGTCTCCTTCCGGTATTCGGCATAGAACACCGCATCCTCTTCCTGATACCGCACCATCGCCAGCTCCAGGATGGCGCACAGCGCGGAAACGCAGATCGCAACGGCCACCCCATCCAGCAGCATCCCGGAAAATTTCAGGTGCTCCACGAACTCCGCCAGAAACGTCAGGATGATCAGCAGGTAACTTGCCTTGTCGTCGAAGCCGCTTGCCTGCTCCCGGACCCGGTCTTCAGCGGCATAGAGTCGTTCCAGAAACATCGCATCGCCGATAGCCATAATCGGCCCAGTCTACTCGCCTTCAAACCGGCCGCACAGTTTCTGTCATCCTGACGCAAAGCAGATCTGCGGTTATTGCCGGACTATGGGCGCCCTCGTAAGGTCTCGTGTCAGGGCACGACTCCAGTCGTGCGATCTCTGCCCCGAATTCCACTCGCCTGAAAACCTGTCAAGCCCCGCGCCCCAACGCCAAAGTAATGACCTCACAAAACACGCCACTTACACTCCGATAACTGCCAACATAATTGGCAGTCTTTTGGCTCAAACATGATATTCTGGACTTATAGGGTAAAAATAAAAAAGGCTGCCATCCCGGCAGCCTTTTTACATTGCCCCGGAGAGGAGGAGAGGAATCCATGCAACCGCGTACCGCTTTTCAGAATGCCGCGCCCTGCGCCCGGCATCCCCGCTTCAGGGCGCGCGCCTCTGCATCAATCCCGCTCGGCGATGCCGCAATCACGCTCGCGACCCGGGAACTTGCATATCCGAATGCGGCAGACGCGCGCGCAGCCGATCTGACCTCTCTGCAATCATCTCCGCCCGTCGCGAACGCGAGTGCCGCACTCGGGCGCGCCTCTGCCGCAAAGACGCGCGCCTCGCAGGTAACCTGCCGGGAGCCACTTACCCCGTTGTCGAATTCTATAACTCGACTAACTCGCACAAAACAGGTCACGAGCCTGGAGAGAAGGGCAAAAACTTCTTGCCGGGTGCCCCACCCTTCTCGCTTGCCGCGAGAGGGTGGGCGAGCCGCAGCCGTCCCGGGAGCCCAGGCTGGATCAACCCTCCAAGCCTCTGCTTTTCTTCCACATCCCGGGGGATGATGGGGATGATTTTCAAACTCATCCCCGGCTCGGGTTCATCCCCGGCCCGAATTCATCCCCGGCTCGGGATTAGCCGTTGTCGCTGCTCTGGGGCCGCAACAGGGGAAACAGGATCACGTCCCGGATCGACTTTGCCCCGGTCAGCACCATGGTCAGCCGGTCGATCCCGATCCCCTCGCCCGCCGTCGGGGGCAGCCCGTAGGCCAGCGCCCGGACGTAATCGGTGTCCATCTGGTGAGCCTCTTCGTCGCCCGCCGCCCGCTGCGCCAGCTGGTCCTCGAACCGCCGCCGCTGCTCTTCCGGATCGTTCAGCTCGGAGAAGGCATTCCCCAGCTCGAACCCTCCGATATAGAACTCGAACCGCTCCACCCACTCCGGCTCGTCCGGCTTTTGCTTCGATAAAGGAGAAACCGCCCGCGGAAACTCATAAATGATGGTCGGCTGAATCAAATGATGCTCGGCTACCGTCTCAAAGATCGAGGCGATCGCCTTTCCTAACGCCTCTCCACCTTGCACAACCCGCGTATGTTCGTAGGCCGCGGTCATAACATGAAGACCATACACGGTCACTGGATTCGGCCTGTCATCGATATATGCTCCCGGCTCGAATTCGTGGGTACTCGCGAATTCTGCGAGTGTTTTTTCGTAAGAGACGGGGCCTAAGAG
>JBAUGH010000664.1:0-9698 GCA_049679565.1 Acidobacteriaceae bacterium | reverse complement strand
GTGCAGGTGCGGCAATTTGTGGTGGACAGCCGCCAATAGGCGGCCGTTTCCCCGGGGAGCGCCGCAGGAGCGGTATGATCACGATGTCTGGTGGCTGGACATCCCCATTTGATTGCGCTCCTGATGGTGGGGAGCTATCTTGCCGCGACCCTCGTCATCGGCTACCTGGCCAGGCAGAGGCGGGAAAGCTCAGCCCAGTTTCTGCACGCGCGGGGCAAACTGCCCACCGCGGTCACCGCGCTGGCGTTTCTGGCCGCCAACTGCGGGGCACTGGAAATCGTGGGCCTGGTGGCGACCAGCGCCAAGTACGGGGCACTGGCTCTGCAGTTTTACTGGCTGGGGGCGATCCCCGCCATGTTGTTTCTGGCGCTGTTCATGATGCCGGTTTATATGCGGAGCGGGGCGATGACAGTGCCGGATTTTCTCCGCGTGCGCTTCGGCCCGGCGACCCACATTCTGAGCGCAGTTTTTCTGGCCGTGATGATGGCCTTTGTCGCGGGCATCGGTCTCTATGCGATTTCCTGGGTGCTGCATGTTTTTCTGGGCGCGGGATTTTTCGCGATCGCGGTGGCAGCCACAGCAGTGGTGCTCTGCTATGTGCTGGTGGGAGGGCTGCAGGCAACGATCTATAACGAGGTGCTGCAGCTGGGACTGGTGATTGCCGGGCTGATTCCGCTTGCGTGGGCGGTCCTGCGTGACTTTCACGGCCTGGACGGGCTGCGCCGGGAGCTTCCGCCCAACATGGTGCATTTGTGGATCTCGCTGCCGCTTATGCAGCCTCACACAGCGACGATGGATGACCTGGGGCTGGTGGCCGGACTGGGATTCATCCTTGGCTGCGGCTACTGGTGCACGGATTTTCTTCTCATCCAGCGCGCCCTGGCGGCCCGATCTCCCGCTGGTCCGATCAATACGCCGCTGTTGGCCGCGGTGCCCAAGATGTTCTTCCCCATCCTGGTGGTTGTGCCGGGTCTGGCGGCGGCGCTGTTTCTGCGCAGGAGGGGAATCACCGGCTACGATCAGGCGCTTCCGTTTCTGATGCGGCATTATTACGGCCCGGTGCTTCTGGGGCTGGGCATCGCGGCGGTGCTGGCCAGTCTGATGTCGGGCCTCGCCGGGAATATCAATGCCCTGTCCACGGTGTGGACGCACGATCTCTACCGGCAATATCTGCGGCCGGGCAGGAGCGATGCCCACTACCTGGCTGCGGGGAGGCTGGCTGCAGTGGCGGCCTCGGTGATGAGCCTGCTCACTGCCTGGATCTGCTTCCGCTACAACGACCTGATGGATTATCTGCAGTTGCTGTTTTCGCTTTTCAATGCCCCGCTGTTCGCGATTTTTCTGCTGGGCATGTTTACGACCTGGGCGACTCCGAGCGCGGCATTCCAGGGATTGCTGGGCGGCCTGATCGTAGCGGTGGCTCATCTGCTGGCCGTTCGTTTCGGACTGCTCCATTACGGCAGCCAGATGCTGGCGGATTTCTATGGCGCAATTTACGGGTGGTCGGGGGGAATGGCGGTCGCGATGATCGTCAGCTGCTTCACCCCGGCGAAGTCCCTGGGCGAATTGCAGGGGATCACGTGGAACACGCAGCAGGGGAGCCGAGTTCGTATTCCGGCACAGTCGTGGGTGCTGGCTGCTGTCGTGCTGGCCTGCTGTGCGGTGCTCAACTACATCTTTCGCTAAGCGCGGCTCAGCAGCCTCGGGGAGCCGGTCCGGTGGATTCGCGGACGACCAGGCGAGTGCCCACGGTGTATTGCTTTCCCGCAGTGCGGGGGCCTCTGGAAAGCGCCTCCAGCGCGGTCACAAAGGTCTCGGAAAGCTCCTGCCGCGACAGGCGGAGGGTGGTCAGCGGCGGGTAGATGACGTCGCTCAGCTCGATGTCGTCGAACCCGACCACGGAAAAGGTTTGGGGGACGGGACAGCCGCTCTGGTGGAGAACGCGCAGAACGCCGATGGCGGTCAGATCGTTGGCGGTAACGATGGCCGTCGGCCGGGTTTTCATGGCCAGAATCTCCCGCATCGCCGCCTCGCCTCCGCTGATGCGATAGTTACCCTCCCGCAGGAGCGCCGGTTCGGCGACCAGGCCGACGCGTTTCACCGCTTTGATGAACGCGGCCCGGCGGTGGTCGGAAATGGTGAGACCGGAGTCGCCCCCGATATAGGCGATGCGCCGATGACCGAGTGCCTGCAGGTGCTTCAGGGCTTCGTTCATGCCGCTGACATTGTTGATGGCAATGTCGCTGAGCCCCGGGCCGGTCTGCCGCCGATCCATGGTGACCAGAGGGACGCGGTTGAGGACCAGGGCCTCAATCGGCTCCGACTCGATCTCGGCCGCCAGCAGCGCGATCCCGTCCACCCGCCGCACCATCATCCTGCGGATCGACTCCTGCATCCTGGAGGCGTGATGATCGAGACTCGCCATCAGCACGTCCCGGTTCTTCACCGCCAGAATCTCCTGGAAGCTGCGGATGAATTCGGAGAAAAACGGATTGGTGATGTCGGGGATGATGAGCCCATAGCTGCTGCTCTTGCCGTAGCGCAGCGCCGCCGCGCTCCCGTTGGGGATGAACTTCCGTTCTTCGATCACGCGCCGGACCCGCTCAGCGGTCGCCGGCTTCACCAGGGTTGACCCGTTGAGCACCCGGGAGACCGTTGCGCTGGAAACCCGCGCGATCCTGGCTATGTCTCTTTGATCCATCATGGTCTTTCCCTGGATCGCAGACACCGGATCCGGAAGCGGTCAGGCGGACAGAGATTGCCGCTGCAGAAATTGAAAAGATGGCTACGAGTGTAACGCGCTCGCCTGAGCCGGTCGGGACGTGCGAGACCGGGCAATCCTTGACACTGGTTCATTTCTGCAGGTACGATCGGCCTTTGATGTATACGTATACATTCATCTCGCATTCTTGTCTACCGCAGCTTCCCACCGGCCCGTATCCTCAGTCCCCAAAGCCCATTCCCGGAGCCGCCTCCGCATGAAGCCCTCTTCCTCCACTCGTCGCGATTTCCTGCGTGGCGCCGCCCTGGCTTCCGGCGCGGTGGCCGTCGGCGCTGCTACCCGCGAGGCCGGCGCCGTCGAAACCCCCGGCGCGCCCCGGCAGCGCCCCAACGTGCTCATGATCTGCGCGGATCAGTTTCGCGCCGACTTCATCGGCGCCAGCCACGAGAATCCTTCGGTCAACACTCCCAACCTCGACAGGCTGGCCGCGCGCGGCACCAACTTCCGCCAGTGCATCACCAACCAGCCGCTCTGCTCGCCGTCCCGCGCCTCCTTCCTCACCAGCCGCTACGCCACGGAAACCGGCGTCTGGAAGCTCGGCCCCGAGCTCGACCACTCCCTGCCCACCATCGCCACCGAGTTCCGCAGGAACGGCTATTCCGCGAATTTCATGGGCAAGTGGCATGTCTCGCAAACCGATTTCCCCGGCGGCCGCAAGCAGCTGGGATGGATCCCTCCCGGCCCTTCGCGCGGCGGCTTCGACGATCTCTGGGAAGGCGCGAACGTCCCGGAAATCGTCTCCCATCCCTATGCCGGCAATTACTGGCTGAGCGACGGCACCGATCTCGGGTACCACGACGAGTACCGCGTCGACTTCATTGCCCGGCGCGCCGTCAGCTTCATCGAGCAGCAGCACGACAAACCCTGGCTTCTCTTCGTTTCGCAGCTCGAGCCGCACCAGCAGAACGATATCGATGCCTTTGTGCCGCCGCGCCGCTATGCGGACGAGTTTTCCTGGCTGGTCTACCGCTCGCAGCTGGCGGCCGCGCAGCAGCAGAGCCTCGACGCCGACTTTCGCCCCCAACAGCCCGCGTACGCCGATCCCTATATTCCCGAGGATCTGCGCAATCTACCCGGCAACTGGCGTTCCCGCATTCCCGGCTATTACGGATGCGTGCAGGCGATTGACGATTGCGTGGGCTCGCTGGTGGCCGCGCTCGAAAAAACCGGGCAGCTGGACAACACCGTCATCGTCTTCTTCTCCGACCACGGCTGCACTTTCCGCACCCGTTTGGGCGAGTACAAGCGCTCGCCCCATGACTCCTCGCTGCGCGTGCCCTTTCTGATCGCCGGCCCCGGATTTGACCACGCCGCGGTGGTCGACGAGGTGGTCTCGCTGCTGGATCTGACGCCCACCCTGCTCGACGGCGCCGGCCTCCAGCCTGGCGAGGGCATGCGCGGCCGGCCGCTCAAGCCGCTCGCGGCCAGCGCGAAGGCGCGCGAAGCCTGGGATTCGACCGCCTACTTCCAGGTGAGCCAGGCCATCTGCGGCCGGGGCATCCGTAACCGCGACTGGTGCTATTGCGCCTTCGACCCTTCCTCGCCCCACGGGAATTCCGAGTACGGCGCCGCCTATCAGGATTTCATTCTCTACTCGATCTCGGGCGATCCCGCGGAGCAGGTAAACCTGGTAGGCCGTCCGGAATTTAAGGAGATCGCTGACCAGCTCCGCGATGAGACGGAGAAGAGGATTGCCGCCGCCGGCGAGCCGCAGACGACGATCACGCCCATCCACTATTACGTCTAGCCAGGTCCGCAGACAGGATGATGGGATCCTGAGCGAATTGCATCGGTGATGGGAAAGCCGGCGGAGCACTGAGGATTTCGCACCTCGACCCTGTAACGTTCTCCGTGCTGCGATCTCACGGCCGCTCCTGTTACGAATGACAGGTACGGGATGGAATCATTCTCGGCCAGGCCTCTCCTGGCCTGGCGGCCTGGAACTGCGGCCGCGCCACCACCCAAGGCAGAACACCACGAGCAGGAATGCTGCGGCAGCCAGATACGGCAGGTTCGAGCCGATCCAAAGCGCAATGCCAAGAACCATCACGTGCCGCCGGGCGCGGGAGACCGACGCGGCCGGAATGATCACGGAACCGCCCCAATTCAGGGTCTCGATCCGCGGCAGAAACCCCTGGCGCACGCACCCCTCGAGGTCATAGACGCCGATGTGATGCGTGAAATGGCTCGCGACGATCAGGTCCCGGGAGAACTCGTTCCAATCGAGCGGCCCATAGCCGGAGCCAGCAGGAGGCGGGCCGTCGGTGACACCGACGATGATGCCCTGGGTCCAGGGGCCGAGTTCGAGGATGATGGCCGATCCGATGGGACGCGCATAACTCGTATAGATCATCAGGTCGTTCTCGTTGCCGCGCACATTCACGGTGCCGAGCAGGCGGTCGAGAAGGGTGCTGTGAAGGTTGCGCTCAACGGGACCATACGGCAACGTGTAGGTTTCCACTGGATAGCCCTGCGATTGAATCTGGCGGATCAGTGCGGAATAAACCTTCTGCGCGCGCTCCATGCGGCTGCCGTCGAGGCTGTTGCGGAGGAGCGTTGTCATCAGGCGCCAACGGTGATGCCTGAGCGCCGCAAGTTCGCCGAAGTTGGGCTCGATGTCCAGGCCGACGGCATCCCAGCGCAGCCCGTTCTCACCGGTCCACTTTTCGAAGGCTGCGATTTGGGGTGGGGCCTCGGCCGCATCATCAGCATTGAAATAGGGCCCGTCTTTGGTCTGCAGCGTCACTCCTGCGATCACAGGAATCCGCTGCTGATTCAGGAAGCGCACCACCTGTGCGCGTTGCGGCGAGAAATCGGCGATGGCGACAGCCACCTGGGCATGCAAATCGTGGAGAGCAGCAACCACAGCGTGATCGGCGAAGAGGGCCTGCATCGGCGCAATTCCCTGGTCGCAACAGGCAAAGCCCAGCTGGGGTCGGCTGGCGGATCCCACGATGCGAATTCCAGGAGGCGTGGCTGGAGCCGCCGCCCGAGACGCAACCAGAGCGAGGCATGTGAGGAGCACGATGCGCGGAGTTCCAGGACGATTGGGCATGACCCGGATTGTTATCACCGACTTTCGCTCACGATGCGTCCGTTCAGTGGCTATGCACCGGCCAACAGCATGACAAATGCGATCCGGTTGTGCCGCATACCTGGACCTCCCTCACCGGTCCGATGCTCGGCAGTTCCCTGCACGCATGTTCGGCAGAGTACTGCAGGGAGCGCGGGCACACTTCGTTCCGAAGCGAAGCGTTGTGTGTGCGCCCCCGGCGCCTCCCGATGAACGCAGGCGACGGAACCGCATCGAACGGGCCGACTATCCAGACCTGGCCCCTGGTCGATTTTGACCGGTCGCCATCTCCTGGCACCTGGTCTTCCATCGGAAGTCAGCCGGGATCCCGCGCATGTTGGTTCAGTTCCCGATCACGGGAGCGATCGCGATCCGGTCCAGAGCCGGGGAATACCCGGTCGCGTTGCCGAACTGAATGGTGTTCGCCCCCGCCTGCAGTTGCACCTGGATCACTGTGCTGGTCGGCAGGCTGAAGCTGCTCCCGTTCAGATCCACTTCCTGCGCGGGCCCGCCATTCACGCTGATGAAATACGAGCGCTCTCCGCTGGTCAGATAGTCGATCTCCATCGCATAAGTACCGCCCATCGGCACCGTGACGTTGCTGAACGTGACCGTGTTGCCGCTGCCTCCGCCGATATTTCCGGCCTTCGACGCGCCGGAGCAATACTGGCAGTAAGCCGCTTTCACGGTACCCGCCATGGTGGCGTTCTCACCCTCATAGGCCGCCGACAGGGGCAGCGGCGCCAGGCCGTCGCCGCTGATCACGATACGATCGAGATCGGGCGGATAGCTGGTCGGATTGCCAAACTGGATGATGTTCGCTCCCTTGTTCAGCCAAACCGCCACCGTGGTCCGCGTGGGCAGCAGGAAACTGCCTCCGCCCACATTGAGCGTGTGAAACCGGCCGCCGTTCACCTGGTAGAGCAGGGATCGCGGGCCCTCCGTCATCGCATACACGTCCATCCAGTACACGCCGGCGTGGCGCGCCTCGACGTCGTTGAAGGTCGCGGTGTTACTCGCGCCCACTCCCAGATAACCCACCTTGGCTCCCCCGGAGCAGGTTGCGCAATCCACCACCCGCGCCGTTCCGCTCAGCGTGGCCGACTCCCCTTCATAACTCTCGGCGTTTACCGGCTGGGGAACGGTGAGCGCTCCCGCCGTCACCCGCAGCAGGCGCGCGCCATGCCCGGGGATCACCGCGGTGAACCCCAGCAACGAGGGCCCCAGATCCTGATGGCTCCACAGGTCGCGAACCCCTCGCGCCCCCAGGAAGCCCAGCCGGCTCCAGGGAAACGACACGACCGAGGGAAAGTCGTTCATGTTGAACAGCGCGACATACCAGCTGCCGTCGCCCAGATCCGATGCCCACACAGGCGTAGTGCCGCCGATGATCTGCTGCGCCGGATGCCCCGACTGATCGACGGCGATCACCTCGTCATTCGTGAGCAGGTTGATCGCCACCGGATCCAGAGTGGTCAGATCGCCCCCCAGAAACAGGGGGGCGTTGCCCATCGCCCACAGCGTCATCGCTGTCTGGCGCTCCTGGTCGCTCAGCCCGGAGGTGGTCCCGTTTTCCACTTCCAGCGAGTCGAGATCGTTCCACCCGAGCGCCGGCCCCGAGGCCGTCTCCCACCCTGCCAGATCGCCGAATCGCGACGCCGTCATCGCCCAGTTGGTGATGGTCGCGCAGTTGCCCTCGCACTCAATGTCCGGATCGATGCGGCGGGCATTCGCGTATTGCTGCCAGGTGGCCAGATAGTCCTGGTCCAGATCCCACGAGACCGTCAGCCACATCGGCCGCCCGCTCTGCGCGATGGCTGTCGACCACGCCTCCACATCGGCGCGGTTGTCGATCGACAGGTTGTCCACGCCCGAACCCGGCGTAACTCCATCCAGCTTGATGAAATCGACGCCCCAGGAAGCGAACAGGTCCACGACCGAATTGATGTACTCCTGCGCGCCCGGCTTAGTGAAATCGATCTTGTAGTGATAGACCGAGCTGGACCCCGCGCCGAACGCATTTCCCGCCCGGTAAGGCACCGCGAGAATATCCTGGATGTGATACTGCGTTCCGAGGATCGGATCGTTGGCCGTGACCGCCGGCTTCTCTACTCCCGGGATCCAGTAAATCCCCGCCAGTTGCCCATTGTTATGGATGTGCTGGATGAGCGCCTGCATGTTGGGGAACGTGGCAGGGTTCGGCAGCGGCCGCCCATTCGCGTCGAAGACGCCGCCGTGCCACCCCGAATCGATATTGATATACCGGAACCCGTGCGCCTCGAGGCCCGAGCTCAGCAGCGCGTCCGACTGCGCCTGGATATTGGTCTGGGTGAGAAAGCTGCTGTCGATCGTCTGCTGCCCCCAGCTGCTCCACCCCAGGTAGGGCTTTGCGCCAACGCCATTCACCTGAGCGGCCGCCGCGCACGGCAGGCCCGCCGCAGCACCCAGCATCAGAAGTCCGCTCAGGATCGCGCCTGCCCGCCGCGCCCGCGCTCGACTGTTCATGCTGCCTTCAAACCTGATCGTCATAACACGCGCCTCCGCAAATCGTCTCCAGGCCCGGGCGGCGCGCTGCTGTCCTTCGCGCCGCCTCCAGCTGAATGCATCCTCAGAACACGTACTTAGCCGCCAGCTGGAAGAAGCGAGCGTCCGGAGTATCGTTCTGGAACGACTTCGGTCCCGTGATCGCGCCTCCCGTCGAATTAATGCCGGTGAGCGACGGGTTGCCGAGGCTGGGCTGGTTGAACAGATTGAACGCATCGGCGCGCAGCTGCAGATACTGTTCGTGCCAGGTGGTTACGTTCTTGAACAGCGACAGATTCACCCGGTTATATCCCGGGCCGTAAATCGTGTCCGACTTGCCGCCCAGATACGCGATCGCCCCTGCTGTCGTGGTCACCGGAGTCGTAATGGTGTTACCCGGCAGCGGATTGGCAAAGGCGCATGGGTTATACCAGTGCGCCCGGTTCCGGGTGCTGGTCGCGCAGCTAATGTCCGGATTCGTCGGGTCGGGATTTCCGCCCGGGGCGAACGGATCCCGCATCTGATTCGCCCGCGCCGTGCCCCCCGCAGCCGTGGATATGTTCGGCGTCACTGTAAACGGAGTCCCGGTCTGGGCCGCAAAGGTGAAGGCCGTCATCCACCCCCCCACCACCCGGTCCGCCAGCCCCCGCTGGTTGAGGAACCGCCGTCCGTGGCCGAAGGGAAGCTGATAACTCCCGTTCACCGTGAACCGGTCCCGCACATCGAACGGCGAATTCGTGAATTCGTCGATATTGGGAATCAGCGCTCTCTGCCGCACGCCTACCGCTGTTTGCAGTCCCCCCGCATCGCTGGCGTCGCTCAGGTTATGAGCCCAGGTATAAGTCGCCAGCAGGCTTAGCCCGCGCGAATAGCGCTTCTCCAGGGTCGCCTGCAGCGAGTTATAGGTGCCTACTCCCGAGTAACTGATCTGGCCGTCGCCCCCCAATCCAGGAAATGGCTGATCCGCCGTCGTGCTTTTTCCCGCAGCCAGCAGCACGGGCGCGGTGTTGGGCGCGTCGTACAGCTCGATATGCCGCGAGACGTCGCCCACATAACTCATGGTCGCCACCAGGTTCCTGCTCAGCGCCCGCTGGAAGGCGAGGTTGTAATCCTCCGTATACGGCTCCTTGATGTGGACATCGGTCGCATGGAATCCCGGCGACGACACGAAGCTCTGCAGCCCGTTGGCCGTCTGCGCCGAAAGCCCGTTCTCCAGGCTGACGCCGATCGACGGACAGTTCCCCGCGCTGCACGACGGCGCCGGGATCGACGCCGACAGGGAGAACGGGAAGTTCACCCCAAGGTTCGAACCGCCTTCGT
>JBAUGH010000663.1:0-12207 GCA_049679565.1 Acidobacteriaceae bacterium | reverse complement strand
AAAGCTGCCGCCGCCAAAGCCGCGCCGGGAACCCCGGCCGTCGATCCCATGGACGCTGTCCTGAAGCTCGACGAACTGATGCTGGAGGTCGGTGTCGGGCTGGTGCCGCTGGTGGATGCGAAACAGGGTGGCCAGCTGCTCAACCGGGTGAAATCGCTGCGGAAGAACCTGGCGCAGCAGCTGGGCTTCCTCGTTCCGTCGATCCACATCACCGACAATCTGTCGCTGAAGGAACGCGAATACGTTGTCTATCTGCGCGGCGTTGAGATTGCGCGCTGGGAACTCCGCCGGGACCGGCTGCTGGCTGTTAATTCCCATCCCAAGCCAGGCGATTTACCGGGTCAGGATACTCGCGAGCCGGCCTTCGATTCTCCAGCCAAATGGATTACTCCCGACCTGCAGGCTCAGGCTATCGCGGCCGGTTATGCAGTGGTCGATCACACGTCGGCGCTCATGGCTCACGTCTCGGAACTCATTCGGCAAAATGCGCACGACCTGCTCACCCGCCAGGAAACGAAGCGGCTGATCGACCGCCTCGCGGACTCTCACCCCAAGCTGATCGAAGAGCTGATGCCGAAGCTGATGAGTCTCGGCGAAATTCAGAAAGTGCTGCAGCAGTTGTTACGAGAACAGGTTTCCATCCGCGATCTGGGCACAATTCTGGAAACTCTGGTGGAGACGGCTGCGACTAACAAGAACCCGGTGATCCTGGTGGAGGCCGCGCGCCATTCCCTCGGCCGCGCGCTGATCCGGCCTCTGCTCGACGATAAAGGCCGCCTCAAGGTGGTCACTCTCGATGGTTCCATCGAGGAAGAATGCGCGCGTTCGGCGACACAGAGCGCCCCGGCGGCCGCCGGCGCCATTCAGATTTCAGTGGCGCGCCGTGTGCTCGACGGGCTGCGCAGCATGCTGGGCGACCATGTGACCATGGCTCCGCCGGTGCTGCTCTGCTCATCGCCGGGCCGTTTTTTTCTGCGCCGCCATCTGGAGCCGTTCATTCCCAGGATCGTCGTCGTCTCGCCCTCCGAGATCCCTCCGATGACGCAAATCCTGTCTCTGGGGTCGGTGCGATGAAGGAGATTGCAATTCCGATGATCTGTGAGGTGCAACGATGACGCCAGCTGAGATGGCTTACACGGTGAGCGCGGCATATGCGGCTGGAGAAGATGAACGCGTGCTGCAGGAGCTGCCGCAGGTCTACTACATTGCCGCGCGCATTCGCGAGCGGCTTCCCCAGCACGTGGAGATGGAGGACCTGGTCAGCGCCGGCGTGATCGGATTGCTGGAGGCGAACCGCAGCTTCGACAGCACGAAGAACGCGCAGTTCAGGACTTTCGCAAAGTTCCGGATACGCGGCGCAATTCTCGACAGCCTTCGCGAGATCGACTGGGGATCGCGCTCCCTGCGGAGGCGGGCGCGAGAGATCGCGGACGCAACCGCGCGGCTGGAAGGGCGGCTGGGACGGCATCCGGTCGAAGCCGAAGTCGCAGCGGAGATGGAACTGGAGGTCGATCACCTGCGCCGGATCACCGCTCAGCTCGATGCCCTGCACCTTACCGGTCAGCAGGTCGCGGTATCGAATGACCAGACCGAGACCATGGATGTAATCGAGTCCGCGCCGAACCTGGATGACCCCGATCCCTTCGATCTCTGTCTGGAAGGAGAAATGAAGGAGCATCTGGCGGAAGCCATCGCCAGGCTGAGCGAGCGCGAGCAACTCATTCTGTCCCTTTACTACCGAGAGGAACTCACCATGAAAGAGATTGCCAGGGTGGTGGGCGTGGCGCTGTCCCGCGTCTCCCAGATCCGCCAGGCTGCGGTGATCAAGCTGCGCGAGTCGCTGGCCCACGTCCATCAGCGGCCCGCCCGGCCAAACCTGCCGGCGCCGGAGGCACTCCAGCATGCCTAACCAACAGGTCGTTCAGGACAGTCCCTCAGAGGAACCCATGCAGAAGGCCGGGGGCAGGCAGCGTACCATCGTGAGCTGCAACTTCCGCTCCGCCGGGCGTCTCTCCAATGAGAATGCGCGCTCCCTGACGGGGATTCACGAGACGTTCGCCCGGCATCTCGCCAGCACTCTGGATGCTTATCTCGGCACGGGACTCGACGTCAAGCTGCGGGGTCTCGATCAGCTGCCGGTCAAGGACCACGTGGCCGGAATCGGGCCGATGAGCTACATCGTTCCTTTCTCGCTGCAAACCGTTCCGAGCACCATGATTGTCGAGTGCGACATCGATCTGGTGTTCCCCATGATCGAGCTCCTCATGGGCGGCCGGGGAACCGCCACCGATCAGACCCGCGAGCTGTCGGAGATCGAAGAGGAGATCATGCACGATCTCACCGCGCTGATCGCTCGCCAGGCCGAGAGCGCTTGGCATATGCCCAGCCAGTCGCTCACCCCGGGCCGGCGGATCAAATCCTCCGTTCTCCATCAGTACTGCCCGGCCAACGAAAAGGTAACGGTGGTGCAGTTCGAAATCGAGGTGGCCGGTATCAGCGGCGCTTTTGCCCTGGTATTCCCTACCGCGTTTCTCAATGTTCTGATCCAGCAGGTCAAGCAGGACGAGCCGCAGAAGCGGGGCAGTGTGCGGCTCTTTCCGCGGCCCGGCATTCGCGAACGGATGCTCGACTGCGATGTCGAAGTTGCAGCGGAATTACCCGGACTGCGCGTCGCGGTTCGGGATTTGATTGCTCTGGAGCCGGGAAGCGTTCTCAAGCTCCGCGCTCCGGTGCGATCGCCAGGCATGCTGACGGCGGGCGGGCACGCGATTTTTGAAGCGACGCCGGTGCGGAACGGCGTACAAAAGGCGGCGCAACTCGGCCGACGGACCGCGACCAATCACTGGGAAAGGGGATAAGGATTGTGGACAACCAGAACAACAAACGGGCAGCGCGTGCATTCGCAGCGGCTTTTGCAAACTCTCTGGGTGAGGTGCTGGGGCGCGCGTTCGGAGCTCCGTGGCCGCTCGAACCGATGGTGGGCGGCGAAACGCCGACCCAGCCGGGGAAACCGATTCACTTCCGCCTGAAAGTCGATGGCCGCCTGAGCGGCGAATGCTTCGTGGAATTCTACGAGCCCCAGGTATCGGAACTGGCGGCGAAGCTCCTCGGCCGTCCCACCGTGAACGACGAGCCGATGCAGACCCTGGAGAAACTTCTTGTTACAGTCGCGCCTCGCCTGCAGGCGGCCCTGACGGAGGACTACGGCGAACTCAGCCTGCGGTTTGAGCGAGTGGAAGGGCTCGCATTCGGCGGCATGTTCGTCGTTCCGCTGGCCGCCCCGGCCGCCCCGTCCGGTGCCCCCGTGCTGCTCTATTTCGACGGTCAGATGTTGGCGGCGTTCTGTTCCGCCGCGCCGGATCGCAACAGCCAGGCCGGTATCGACGCGGGGAATCTCAAGCTGGTGATGGATGTCGAGCTGAATGTCTCGCTGCGTTTTGGACAGCGTCAGTTGCCCCTGCGCGAAGTCCTGGAACTTGCCAGCGGCTCGGTCATCGAGCTGGATCGCATGGTGGATGAGCCGGTGGAACTCCTGCTGGATGGAAAACTGATCGCGCGCGGCGAGGCAGTCATTGTGGACGGTAATTACGGGTTGCGTGTCACCGAGATTCCGCAGCCCATAGCGTCGCATTTCTTACACTGAGGTCTTGGGAGGCAACGATGCATGCATGGCTGAAGTCGCTGGTACCGGCGGTGGATTTTGGGTGGAATCGCACGCGCGCTGGCTGTGGCCTGCGCACCTGCCATAACAAGCTGTTGGTGAGGAGCGTTCCCCAGAGCCGCGCCGGAATCCACGTGGGCACTGAATGGTACTGCAGTGCCGACTGCTTTGCGGCTGCGATGCAGGCGCCTTTGACCGCGCTCATTCGCTCCCGACTGGCGGAGATGCCGCGCAATCCACGCCTGTCGGTAGGTCTGGCTCTGCTGTCGAAGGGTGTTCTGACCGAAGATCAATTACGCGAGGCCGCCGCGCGCAGTCAGTGGCGCGGACAGGACCTGGAGGCCACTCTGCTGCAGCTCGGTTTCGCGACCGAGAAGCAGCTGGCCGGAGCCCGATCGGCTCAATGGGGTTATCCGGTGCTCACCCAGGAAGGGCCAGGGCCGACGGTGCGTGCCGAACTGCCGCTGGCTTTCCTGCGCGCCTTCGAGGCGGTTCCTGTGCACTACGCACCGGCCGCGAAGCGCCTGGTGCTGGGCTTCGTTCGCCGTGTCGAGCCCAGCGTTTTGCAGGCCATAGAGCAGATCACCGGTTGCCGCGTCGAGTCGTGCTTCGTCACTCCGGCGGAGTTCGAGGAGCGGGTCGAGCGTTGCTTCGCTGCGGAAGGCTACGAAGAAGCGCTTCTCGATCAGGCCGCCACCCCCGCGCATATGGCGCGCTCGCTCGGCGGATTTGCGGTGGAGACCTCGGCGCGTCAGGTCGCCTACGTCGCCTGCAAATCCTGGATCTGGGTGCGGCTCGAGGGCAAGCGGAAGATTGTGGATGTGCTCTTTGCGCTGAGGACCGCTGCCGCCAAACGCCCCGAGCCTTTTGTTCAGCCGGAGGGCATCGGAGCCCTGGGCTAGAATGCCTGGCTCATAATGCCGATAAAGGCCCGGGTGACATCGTGCTGAATACCGACGCAATCGACATCCGGACCGGCCGGCCGGCCTTTTATCCCGCTCCTGCCAACTCCGTGGACAATTTGCCGGCGGTTCCGGTGCTCCCGGAAACGCTGCTGCGGATGGAACTGTGTTCTCAGGAATTTTCCGTGGATCTCGGAGAGATCACGTTTCTGGTGCTGAGCGACCTGGGCGCCACGCTGCAGATCCTGCGGCTCGCGGCGCGCGAGCGTGAAGATACAGAAGAGCGCCCGGCGCGCATCGAGGACTGCATCTCCGATCTGGGCATGCAGGCTTGTCTGGCCGCGGTGGGGCAGCAGGCGGTTGTCGCGGAAACATGGCATCGCGAGCTCCCGGAACTGTGGGCGCACGCGCGAGAAGTCGCACAGGCCTGCCGCACCGTCGCCGCGGTCGTCGGTGGGGTTCATCCTGAAGAGGCGTACCTGGTGGGACTGACCCACGCGCTGGGCGCTTTGCCGGCGCTGCTCGGATGGCGGGGCCTCGAATCCGGCCCGAGAACCCCGAGCCGCGCTGCCCTTCTGCTGGCAGAGCGCTGGTCGTTGCCCCCCTGCGTGCTGGAGTTCTGCCACGCCTGGGATCGCGGAGAACTGGACAATCGATGGGTTCGCATACTGCGCATGGCCCACCCTCACGCGGGTCGTTCGCCGCGGTTGTGTCCTCTCGAATCTCTCCCTTCGCCTCGTCTGCAGCGCGTTCTGTAGCCGTCCGTGGCCTGACTCCGGCGCGGGCTGCATTGCTTTCGGATGAGGATACATTGCCGGTGCGGGCCTCATGTGCCGCCCTCGATCGCCCCTTCTCATTGTTCCCTCATCAAAGCGCTCGTTTCCGGGCGTTCCGCAGGCCAATCCGGGCAAACTTTGCCCAGCAGGATGGCACGCGCCGTGCATCATCTGTTGACGAAGGAGTCCTATGGACAGCGGATACTATGCCGCCTGCACCGCTCTGATTTCGCGGACCCAGGAGCTGGATACCATCGCCAATAACCTGGCCAACGCCAGCACCACGGGATATCGCGCCGTGCAGGATGTGTTCAGCGAGGTGCTGGCCAACGCCGGCAGTCCCTCCGGATCGGCGCTCGACCAGGCGATGAACAGCTTCGGTATCCTCAGCGGGACCACGCTGGACCAGGATCAGGGAGCGCTGCAAAAAACCGGCAACGATCTCGATGTCGCCATCGAGGGGCCCGGGTATTTCGAAGTGCAAACGACAGACGGACAGGTGTACACGCGCGATGGCAGTTTTCAGATTTCCGCGCATGGCCAGCTCGTAAACAGTCAGGGAGACGCCGTCCTGGGCGCCAACGGCGCGATCACCATGCCGCCGGGGCCGGTTTCCATCAGCGCGGACGGAACCATCTCTTCCAAAGGAGCGGTTGTCGGAAAGCTGAAGGTTGTGGAATTTCCCGCCGGTACCCAGCTCACCAGCATGGGAAATCTGTATTACTCCGCGCCTGCCAACACCGCCGAGGCGGCGACGCAGTCGAGCGTGCGCCAGGGAATGCTGGAGAGCTCGAACGTCAATCCCATTACAGCAATGGTGCAACTGGTGAACGCGCAGCGCTCGGCTGAAATGATGCAGCGCGCCCTTTCCATGTTCAATTCCGAGATCGACAAAACCGCAACTCAGGACCTGCCCAAGGTTGGATAAAAGGAGACCTCACTCATGTTTCATGCCCTGTACAGCGCGGCCAGCGGAATGACCGCACAGCAGCTGAATCTGGATAACATTGCGAATAACCTTGCCAACTCCAGCACCGCGGGCTTTCAGTCGCGGCGCCTCGAGTTCTCCGATCTCCTCTATCAGAACGATGTGATGCCGGGCGCCGCAGCGACCCAGCAGACCACGGTTGCTTCCGGTCTGCAGATCGGACTGGGCACGCGGCCGGGCAACACCGAGATCGTCCAGACCCAGGGCGACCTGAGCAGCACCGGCAATCCGCTGGACTTCGCGATTCAGGGAAGCGGCTTCTTCCAGATCCTTCTGCCCAACGGCCAGACCGGCTACACTCGAGCCGGTTCGTTCCAGACCGACGCGCAGGGCAACCTCGTGACGGCGAACGGCGATGCCCTGCAGCCGGCCATCAATATCCCCACCTCGGCAACCAACGTTACCGTGGGAAGCGACGGCACCGTGAGCGTCACCCTTCCGGGACAAATCCAGGCGCAGCAGGTGGGCGTGGTCCAGCTGGCCATGTTTGCCAATCCCGGCGGCCTGAACAGCATCGGCAACAACATCTATCTTCCGACGACCGCCTCAGGGGACCCCGTTGTCGGCGCTCCGGGTGGATCGCAGGGACTGGGCACGATTCAACAGGGCATGCTGGAGCAGTCCAACGTGAATGTGGTTGATGAGTTCGTGAACATGATTCTCGCGCAGCGTTCTTACGAGTCCAATTCGCGGGTCATTAAGGCCGCGGACGAGATGCTGCAGCAACTGAACCAGCTGGCGCAGTAAGTGAGCCTCCGATGAAACGATTTCGGCCAGTGTTGTTCGCAACGATCGCAGTTGCCGTCTCCCTTCCCGGCCTGGCAGCCACGCGCGCCAACGTCACCCCGGCAGAGGTCGCTGGGGCGATCAACCGCTTCGGGATCCCCATCTCTCCACAGCAGGTCGTCCTGTTGTCCGATATCGTCGCAGCCTCGGCCCATCCGGCGTTGCGGGTCGAGTCCGTGCAACGCTGGGACGATCGCCAGCTGATGGCGCGACTCTCCTGTGCGAATCCCGGCGAGTGCGTCCCCTTCTTTGTAGCGCTTCGCCTGGATCCGCAGACACAAACGCAAATTTCTGCGCAGGCGAGCGCCCCGCTCTCGGCGGCGATGTCACCGGAGCGGATGGCTCTTCAGCCGCCCATGGTGCGTGCCGGCACCCCGGCGACACTCCTGCTCGACGGCGATCACGTGCACATCCGGCTGACCGTGATTTGCCTGCAGAACGGCGCCGCCGGCCAGACCATCCGTGCGACCGACAAAGAACGCCGCATCTTCTATACCGCCCAGGTTGCGGATCACGGCCTGCTGAAAGGGCGCCTGTGACGACAGGAATTGCAACGCGATTCGGTGCGCGTCTGATGTGCGCCGGCCTCCTGGTGGCCATGGCGTCCGGACCCTCGGCCGAGGCGCGCACCACTAAAAAAGCCAGCCCGGCGCAGTTGCGCTCGGAGTACGTTGCGCGCCTGCAGGAAGCTGACATGCATGAGACGCCGCATACCGTCGGCAGCCTCTGGTCGCCCGGCGGCGACCTCGACGATCTCTCGTCGGATTACAAGGCGCTGCACGTGAACGACACCGTCGTGGTCCTGGTCGCGGTGCAAACTACCGCCGCTCAGTCCGGGGATGTGAACAGCTCCCGTGCTTTCCAGACCAGTTCGGCCATCACCGGGCTTGCCGGGGACGTGAATACAAAGGGCCTCAATCCCCTGTTCAACGCCAATTCAGCCACGACCCTGAAGGGATCGGGAGCGACGGATTCGAGCACCACCTTCCAGACGGCCATGACCGCCCAGGTGATCGCGGTTCTGCCCAGCGGCAATCTGGTGCTGGAAGCGCAGCGCAAGATCTTCATGAACAACCAGCATGAGGATGTTACCGTCCGCGGTGTGGTGCGGCCGCGGGATATCGGCCCCAACAACACAATCCCGTCGTCGGCGCTCAGCGACCTTGAGATCGAAATGAAGGGGAAGGGAATCATCTCCGACAGCACCCGGAGACCCAACCCGATTACACGCGCCATTCTCTGGCTGATTGGATTCTGACGACCATGAAGAACGAATGGCCCAACATGACTCTGCGACAGATTGGCCGGATGGGCGGCGTCCTTGCGCTTCCCCTGGCGCTCGCCGTGCTGCTTGCTCCCGGCCGAGCGGTGCACGCGGACGATATGAATCATCAGGTCCTGGTCCGCGACATCACCAGTGTTCAGGGGGTGCGCGACAACATGCTGGTCGGCTATGGTCTCGTCGTCGGCCTCAATCGCACTGGAGACAGCCAGCAGACATACTTCACCGTCCAAACCCTCGCGAACGCGATGCAGCGCATGGGTGTGCTGATTTCGCCTTCAGTGGTCGAAGTGAAGAACGTGGCCGCCGTCTTTGTTACGGCAATGTTGCCGCCATTTGCGCGCCCCGGCGAGCGCCTCGATGTGACGGTTTCCTCGGTGGGCGATGCCAAGAGCCTCGAAGGCGGGGTCCTGCTGATGAGCGCGCTGCACGGTCCCGACGGCCAGGTTTACGCCGAAGCGCAGGGGCCGCTGCAAATGGGCGGTTATACCGTGGGCAACGGGCTCAACGGGAAACAGGTGAACTCAACTACCGTGGGTGTCATTTCCAACGGCGGCATTGTCGAGCGCGATACGGCCGTCGACCTGAGCGGTTTCAAAACAGTCTCCCTGCTCCTGCGCAATCCGGATTTCACCACAGCCCGGCAAATCGCCGATGCCGTCAATCAGAGCTTTCATAAAACCATCGCAGCGGCGCTGGACGACACGCGCGTCGATATCAATGTGGCCGGGGCCGGGGCCGCGTCAGTGCCCGTCCTCATTTCGGAAATCCAGAATCTCTCCCTCATGGTGCATACACCCGCCCGTATTGTCGTCAACGAACGGACCGGGACCATCGTTCTCGGCGGGGATGTGAAGCTAAGCCCGGTCGCCGTGATTCACGGCAACCTTTCCATCGAGGTATCGACCACGTACACCGTCGCGCCCGTGCCCGGATCGGGACCGCCCTGGATGGGGCCCGGAATGGCAGGTCCAGGAATGATGGGCCCCGGCATGGCAGGCCCCGGCGGCGCCGGAGCGTACGGCTCGGGAAGCCCGAATCAGGAACAGGCCCAGGGTCTGCAGCGCCAGCCCGGCCAGGGACAAACGGGACAGGAACTGCAGGGCCAGCAGGGGCCAGGCCAGCAGGGAGTGGGCCAGCCTCAGCCAGGGCCCGGAGCGGCAGGGGCCTTTGGAGGCTATCCCGGCCAGCAGGCTGCGCTGGTTCCCCAGACGACTCTGAACGTGAACGATTCGCCAGCCCAGACCATGCGTCTCGATTCAGGGGCCAACGTCCAGCAGCTGGTGGATGGATTGCATGCCATTGGAACCACGTCCCGGGACGTGGTCGCGATTCTGCAGGCTATCAAAGCCGAGGGCGGAATCCAGGCCGATCTGGAGGTGCAGTAATGGGCAGCAGTGCGATTGGACCGGGATCTCCGGCGACCCAGACCTCATTGCTCCAGGTGCGCGAGGACCAGATGCTCCGGCAGTTGCAGTCCGCCCAGAGCGCGGGCAAAGACGATGCCCGCATCCAAAAGAGCGCGAAGGAGTTCGAGGCGATGCTTCTCGGCAGTTGGCTCCAGCAGGCCGAGCAGTCGTTTGCCACCATACCTGGCGCCGAGGACGATGAAGACGCCGCCGGCAGGGATCAGATGATGAGCCTCGGCGTCCAGTCCCTCTCCCAGGCGATGGCCGACTCCGGCGGCATTGGCATTGCAAAGATGATTGCCAAAGCCCTGGAGGCAGCCGACGCCAAGACCGAGGGGGCATCGAAAACGGCAACGGCGGCGGAGGCGAAAAAATGATTGGAAAGACTGAGATTTCGATTAAACTCCGGCGGGGAAAGTGCCGATAGGAGCGAGGATCCATACGAGGAAAGAGCCATGCGAATCGACCTGACCAATTCGGCCGCCAGTCAAATCTCCAGCGATCCCGATGCCCAGTCTGTGAATGGGCAGAAGGACGTTGCTCCCGGCGGTCAGTCCAGCGAGGACCGCGCCACCCTCACCTCCGATCAGGCTTCGGTCAACCAGCTGGTCAGCACCGCCATGCAGACACCCGAGATTCGTCAGGACAAAGTGGCCAGCCTCCAGCAGGCCATCAGCAGCGGACAGTATCCGCTCGACCCGGCCAGCATTGCCGCGTCGATGCTCGATGAGCATGCCTGATTTCGCTGGCAGGGCAGATTGGAAAGAAGCCAGCAATGAGCGCGGCTGATGCCTCAATTCGGGAGAGCCAGGCAGCAGAGCATCTGCAGCTTCTGCACGCCCTGGCGCAGGAATTGGAGAGAGCCATGAGGGCGATCGTCCTCAACGACATTGCGGACTTCGAAGACAGCCTTGCCCAGCAACAGGCGCTCAGCCTTCGATTGACCTGCCTGAGTGCAGAGCGGAACGACGCTCTGTCTCCGGTTCCCGCCTCTGCTGGCGAGATCGATCCGGTCCTGCGCCGGCAGATTAGCTCCGCCGCTTCCGCGGTTGAGTCGCTCAACCGCCGCTATGCCGCCCTGTTGCAGCATGCCAGCCGTTCGGTGGACATGATGGTTTCGCTGTTTCGTTCGTTTCAGGGAGAACTCCGGGAGGAAACTGGCGCCAGGGTGCATCACGCAACCTGGTCCTGCCAGGGGTGAGCGCTATGGGTGGCCTGAATACATCGCTCCTGATCGGAATGCAGTCGCTCGAAGCGACCCAGGCGGCGCTTGACGCGACCAGCAACAACATCGCGAATTCCAATACGCCCGGATACACGCGCGAAGTCCCGCAGTTCAGCGCCAACGCCGAAAGCGAAGTCGACGGCACAGTCAGTGGCGGCGGTGTGACCCTCGACAGCCTGCAGAGTGTGCGCGACGAGCTGCTGAACCTGCAGATCCAGCAACAGACCTCCCAGCAAAGCAGCGCCGACACCGAGTCCTCAAGCCTCCAGCAAATCCAGTCTCTGTTCTCCAATACCGGCGAAGACCTGGCCAGCACCCTGACCGCGTTTTCGAGCAGCCTGCAGCAGTTGTCGGCCAACCCATCGAGTTCGTCGGCCCAGGCGGGCGTGCTGGCTGCCGGCCAGAATCTGGCCCGTTCCTTCAATTCGACTGCCAACGGCCTCACCAGCGCCCAGTCCGCAGCCGACCAGCAGGTAACGCAGTCCGTTGCCCAGATCAACTCGCTTTCCCAGCAGATCGCCCAGCTGAACGCCCAGATTGCCCAGACCGTTCCCGCAGGCCAGGACGGCGGCACTCTCCAGGATCAGCGCGACCAGCTGGTGCAGCAGCTCTCGTCGCTCACCTCCGTTTCCGTCACCCAAAGCAGCGACGGGGAGGTGATCACCACCGGCAACGGCACGCCCCTCGTCATGGGCGGCCAGAGCTTCAGTCTGCAGACTACGACCGGCAGCGACGGCATGCAGCAGGTGCTCGATTCGAACGGAAACAACATCACCGCCTCGCTCAGCGGCGGTCAGATCGGCGGCGCCATTCAGATTCGCGATCAGGTGATTCCGGGCTACCTCGACCAGCTCAACACCCTCGCCAGCCAGTTCACCACCGCTTTCAACGCCGCTCAGGCCCAGGGTTACGACTCGAACGGCAATACCGGCCAGGCCTTCTTCACCGTGCCCTCGGGAACGGCCGGCGCCGCGGCCGGCATCAGTGTCGTCATCGCCAGCGGCAGTCAGGTCGCCATCAGCTCCGATGGATCGGCGGGAAGCAACGGCAATGTCGCCAACCTCTCCGCAGTGCTGACCAGCGCGCTGCCTTCCGGCCAGACGCCGGCCAATGCGTATGCCAGCCTTGTCTTTAACGTTGGCAACGACGCGTCCAACGCCAGCGCCCAGTCGACGGCC